>NZ_JAHRFA010000070.1:0-39686 GCF_020883045.1 Microcoleus sp. CAWBG58
TTTTTTGGGAGATGGCTCTGGCTCTGGTTTTGGTTCGTAGGTGGCTAATATTGCGCTGAGTTTTTGGATTTTCTCCCATAGCTCTACTATCAAGGCTTCTTTTGCCTCGTTCGATATAGCAATCCTCAATCATTTTCATAGTTATTATAGGAGTTGTTTAAAATCCCGGTTGCCCCGATAGATAGGGGGTAGGCACGGGGACACTACCCCTACAAATCTTCATGAATCATTTAGGATTGCTATAGTTGTTTTAGGTCGGGGAGTTTTTCCATTCCTTTATCTAATGTCTATCTTGTCTTCTTGTCAAGGGGGTTGAGCAATTACCATATATCTTTTTTGCAAGAGGTCTATTGTACAAGACAACGGTCTAATACACCGATGTCAGGAGGTTAAACAGTTATGGTCAAAGTGGGAAGAGCAGGGTTTATATATCTTTATATTGTTCCAAAATGAACCCTATTTAATTAGACTGGCAACACATTAAAGAAGATGAATTAGCTGCAACATTAATTGAGATTACAAAGTGTTGAAAAATATATGATTTTTCTTGAATTATTTTAATTTAGGTTTAGTGCCTTTTCATAATCATCTTTTCTTGCTTGTTTCTGAAATAAGTTGGCGGCTTTTTGTAAATCTTGTATCGCACCCTGCTTATCTCCTAATATCGATCGCGCAATACCAAGATTGGCGTAGGCTTCAGCATAGTCTGGGTTGATTTTTATATCCTGGTCGAAATCGGCGATCGCACCCTGCTTGTCTGCTAAGCTCGATCGGGTGACACCTCGGTTATAGTACAATACGGTTGACTTAAGAACAATCTGACTTTCAAGAGATGCCTGTATTGCCTAGAAAATCTTGAGATGACATTCGTCAAAAAGCGTTAAGTCCACCGTATTGGTTTATGGTGATTCTTGAAGTCTATTAATTATATTTATTGCCTTTTCGTAAAGAACTTTATTGCCTTGTTTCTGAAATAATTCTGTGGATTTCTGAAGATCTGCGATCGCACCCGGCTTGTCTTTTAACCTCGATCGAGTAATCCCCCGATTGTAGTAGGCTAAAGCATAGTTGGGGTTAATTTTCAGGGCTTGTTCGTAATCGGCGATCGCACCTTGACTGTCTCCTGAGTCATCCCGAGCATTGCCGCGATTGACATAGGCGATGGCATTGTTGGGGTTATTTTTGATGGCTTGGTCATAATCTGCGATCGCACCCTGTCTGTCTCCTGACTCATCGCGGAGATTGCCTCGATTGATGTAGGCATTAGCATCATTGGGCTTAATTTTTATGGCTTGGTCAAAATCTGCGATCGCACCCTTCTTGTCTCCTAAGTTCGATCGGACAACACCGCGATCGTTATAGGCCTCGGCATAATTGGGGTTGAGTTTAATCGCTTGAGTGTAAGACTCTATAGCACCCGGATAATCTCCTGCTTTGTACTTCTCTACAGCCTGATTGTAAAATTCTTCCGCTGTTTGGTTTTGTGTCAAAGCCTCACTGGCTACCTGCGCGCCTAAGTCCACCTTCGTTGCAGCCAACAAGTTAAAATTTTGGTCGATCGGAATTCTCAATGAAAAGTTTTTATTTTCGGCATGACTCGGTTGACAATTTACTAAACTTGTGGTTGTTGAAACAACTAATCCTGTCAACAGTCCAGTCAAGATTTTAAACTTCATGCTAATCTCCACCTTTTGGTAATTTCAAGCAACTATTTTGACATCTGCGGTTATTTAGGCGATCGCCTCTACCAGCGTTTTCAAATCCGGCACTTCTAAATCCGGCTGGGCACTGGCGGGCAGTGTCGCCCCAAATCCTGTTCGATCATATCTCCGATTTACCCAAACCGTCGATATTCCCATACGTGAGGCTGGTACAATGTCGTGATACAGGCTTTGAGCGACGTGCAGGAGTTTTGACGGTGGTATGCCCATTTTCTCGATCGCCATTTCAAAGTTGCGAGTTGACGGTTTGTACGATCGTACTTGTTCCGCCGTAATCACCCAATCGAATTCAACTTTTAAATGTTTGGCAGTACCAGCAAACAAATCGTCATCAATGTTGGAAATTACCGCCAATTTATATTTTTGCTTGAGCGCTCTCAAAGCTGCAACTGTATCCGGGAAGGGCTGCCAATTTTTGATCGATTCAACCAAGCAATTAATTTCTGTTGCTGACTCTGTTTCTGTCGGTTCAAAACTAAATTTTTTACCAATCTTTCTGACTATTTCTTGCAAGATATCTCGATATTTGATATACTCACCATTTTCTTTTTCCAGTTCCGCTTCAAACTCAGCAAACATTTCTAAAGTTCCGTCATCGCTAAAATCGATCTCGCGGTTGGACAGCAACTGTTTCAATACTGGCAATATCCCACTTTCCCAATCTATGAGGGTGCCGTAGCAGTCAAAACTCACAACTTCAAATTGATTAAAATCTAACATCTGTCATGCCTCCTATTTTATCAAGACTGAGCCAGTCTAATCTATAGAAACCGATTTTTTGCAGGTATTAAAGGCGATGGACGAGTTTTTTGGGAAAAAACCTCGTTTCTGAGTTGCAATCCTTAAGTCCTGTCGATTCTATTGAGTGCATCTCATTTTTTTTTGGAAATATACTTGTAGGGGCGAAGCATTTCGGCAGTAAATCTGTGATTCTCAGTTATAAGTTATGTGCCGAAATGCTTCGCCCTTTCCAAAACGAGATGCACCCATTCTATTTTACGGTTGATATTCCGCAAAAATTTCAATTTTGCCGACAATATTGCGATTAAAGTCTGCCAACTCTTCTGCTGGAATCCAATACTCTTGGTGAATCGAACTGCCGACAGTTTGCACGGGATACTTATTCAAGAATTCAGTCAAAACTCGAAACCTGGTTACATAACCAAAATATCCAGATGCTGCATCTTTAGTATTCCAATCTCGTGCAATTTGTATGGCATATGCTTTGTGAAGTACGGGATAAAAAATAGGCTGGAAAGCCAGTCGCGGTGGAAATGCCAGGAAATCGCTTTCTTTAATTAATTCCATTTCTTTTATTCCGACTGCTCTAAACAGAGTTACCGTCTCTTTATCCGATATGTTTATATTTTTAAACCAATCTTTCCAAGCCTCCCAATTGTGAACTATTTTAGCCAGTTCCTTGTAACCAGCAGCCTGAGGATGGGAACCGTCATTGTTGGTAAGTTCTTCGATCCAAATCTCTGATTTTTCGAGCGGGGTACAAATATCTAAATAAGGTACATTTAACTCCCTACAAACTTGGGAAAACTGCTCGGACAAAGTGGCTATTCTGATTGTGCGCTCGACATCAATAACGGGCGGTGGCCCGATCATTAAGACTGGCACTCTTTCTTTCGCCGAGTTGAGAATATAGCGGACATTTTCAATTGATTTTTCAAGTTCGACGCGAGTTTTTCCGTTTTCAAAATAAGTGTCGTTGACGCCAAAGGAAAATACTATTCTGCCGTCGCAGTAGTGAGGTAAGCGACAAGAAACTTCGCTGAACCACCGAGTTTCTATATCCGTACTGGTTTCTCCCCGCACTCCTAAATTATAGTAGGTAATATCCTGTCTTTGCCCGCTAGCTGCCGCGCAAACACGTCCTGTCCAACCAAGATATTTGGGGTCGCCCGTACCATTGACAAAAGAGTCGCCGATAAAACAAATACGCATAACGTTTTTTGATTTGGGATTATACAGTTGACGGTTGACAGTTGACAGTTGACAGGTAAATTGATAATTGGCAATAGAATAGTCAACATTTATGTTGTTGACAGTGGAGCGATATTATGTAAGAGTATGGTCGGTGCGTGAGAGTAAGTAGTCTCTTAGTTTCGATGTGAATATTTCTCTACTATCGCGCACCGGGAAAGAGATTTATTAACAATGACCAATGATATCATGTCCGGTGGATTCCCCTAACAAAAATGGTTCGTAGTGCGGACTTCAGTCCGCAGATTTTTGCGGACTGAAGTCCGCACTACGAACTAAAATGACTAATGACTAATAACCGATTAGTTTTTGCCCGTAACGGACAATCCCTCTACAATTACAGATGGTGTGTGGCAAGAACCGTTCCACTCGGAGTCTCCTCCTAATTCTACCAATTGTTTGAGGACGCTGTAGACGTTGCCGGCTACCATGGTGTCTTTGATTCTGCCGATTATTTGACCTTTTTTGACTCTGTAGCCGAGATCGACGTTAATTGAAAAATCGCCGGAAATTCCGGCACTGCCGCCAAGCATTTGATCGATGACAATGCCGTCGTCTAATTGAGCGATTAAGTCAATTAACGATCGCTCTCCTGGTTTAATCAAAACATTAAACAAACTCGGCGTTGGATAGCTGCCCAAACCGGGGCGAAATCCGTTGCCGGTGGTGCCGCTTCCCAAGGCTCGACCGGTGGTGCGATCGGTATAAAATAGCTGCAATACTCCGCTGTTGATAAAGACGATCGCCCGAGTGGGAGTACCTTCGTCATCAAAAGGACAGCTATAGGGCCCGATATCCGGCTGTTGCCAGAGTGTGACAAGGGGCGATGTTACTTGTTGGCCCAATCGATCGCTCCAAGGAGAAGCGCCTTCGAGTACCTGTTTGCCATTCAACGCCGCACAGACAGTCCCCCACAGCAAATCGGCAGCTTTGGCTGTAAACAGTACCGGCACGCGCCCCGTGGCGGGGGCTACATTTTCTTTCGCCCATTCCAAACGCTGCAAAACCCGCTTAGCACTGGTAGTTAAGTCGAGCTTGCCGCGTTCGGTTTCGCCATCCCAAATGTTGAGGAAATCTTCGCCGCGGACTAATTCTGCTGACAAATAACCGCTGAGGGTGGTGTCGGTGTGGCTAGAATCTAAACCTAATGTGTTCAACAAGCGGGTGCTTTCAATTTCGCAGTCGAGCTCGGCGGTGCAGAGGCTTTCTGGATATGCTTCGCGGACGATCGCGATCGCCTCTTTTCCCCAGTTTACTAACTTTTCGGCTGGGACTGACACTCCGCGATCGGGATACACAACTTTGTCACCGGTGCCGAGTTCGATCGTTTCCGGTTCGTTGAGTTGCGAAAGTGCGATCGCGCGATCGACCAAAATCTGCGGTTCCACGGGCCCGTAGGCTACCGCCAAACCCGGCCGCCCGTCCCGCCACAGCCGCAATGCAATGCCTTCTGCTTGGGCAGTTTCTAGCTGTTTGAGGCGGTTTGCTTCAAAAAAGACCGGCCGCGAGAGCGATTGCGATTCCAATACCTCAGCAGCTTCGGCACCTGCTTTGGTGGCTAATTCTAGCAGTTGTTCTGCTGATTGGTGATTGGTCATTGTTGTAGTTGACAGTTGACAGTTGACAGTTGACAGTTGGCAGTTGGCAGTTGGCAGTTGACAGTTGACAGTTGACAGTTGACAGTTGACAGTTGGCAGTTGACAGTTGACAGTTGGCAGTTGACAGTTGGCTCCGAAAGCAGTTGACAGTTGTCAGTCTTTAGTCATGTTTTGCGAGCGTTCCAGAAGAGCGAACATTATTAGTCATTAGTCATCAGGAAGAAGGAAGAGGTAAGAGGATAAGAGGTAAGATTTTTTTACTTTGAAATTCCCAATTCCCAATTCCCAATTCCCAATTCCCAATTCCCAATTCCCAATTCCCAATTCCCAATTCCCCGTACCTCATTTTTCTGATAAAGGCCATATCGGTTATTGCCAAGCGATCGACTAATTAGTTAATTAGTTAGTTAGTTAGTTCGTGTAGCAGCCAAAATCCTGCAAAAGATTCTGATTGTGGATTCGACTGAATTGCTAAAAAATGTACTTGTTTTGCTTGCTTTTTCGCCGCTTCAAATGATGCCGCTTCTTTCTCAGTTGCTGAGTCTCTGAGATTAGCTATAATCCAGCGATCGTTAGCTCCCGTATCTAATACCAGCCTAGGGATAGGGGCGCTGTCATATCTTAGAAAAGCTAATTCCAAACCCGACATCCAACCTGCTAAAGCCGTTGCTCTCGATGAGTAGATGATTAATCCTGGAATTTGTGTTTCCGGGGCGAGGCGTGTCATCGGGAGTCCGAAAGCTTCGCCAAATCCAATATCCCACTCAGACATCTCATCAAAAGCTGCGATCGGCAAACTCACAAACGTCCATTTTTCGCCGATTAACGCATCCGGCAACGGTATGGGCGTTTCGGGTACAAATTGAACGCTCGGGTTCACAACCGGCTGATAACCGGGTTCGGTGGGATAAACGTCTTGCATCCGTTCTTCCAGCCACAGGCTGAGGGCGAGGGTGCGGCGGCTGGAGGCTGAGGGAATATCCAATTCCTCGCAGGCTTTGGTAATCATGTTCGCCATTTGGCGGCGAAAAAAGCGGATTTTTTCGGGTGGTTTCGGTGCAGAGGCGATCGCATCTTTAATTGCACCAGCCAGCCACAGGGAATTCACGGTTGTACTCGGGCAGAATTGCGAATAGCGAAACAGAGATTCTGCCTTGTCGCCTACATTCAGCGGGCTTTCGCAAATCAACACTTCCCATTTTTTTTTCTCTCGCTCGTCTAGGATTGGACGGCTGTAAAAGTCGAGTTCCCAAATAGTAGCCATGCCGCGCTGTTAAAAATTAATCCTTTCTCATGTTACCTGACATCGGGCAAGTTTCTGATGAGTAAGAATTTAAGACTGATTTTCAATTGCGGGCGATTCCCTACGGGATAGCTTCGCACGCGCGTACTTTTCCCTGATATTACCGCTCTCCCCCCCCTTCTCATCTAATTTTGGGCTGTAGTGCACAACCGGACGCATTAGTAACTCGTCGCCGAACACTACCGCAGCAAATAGCCGAGGTTTTTCTCGCAGAAAGCTTACCCCTGGCAGCAGCGAAATTTCGGAGTATTGCATAGTAAACAATATCTGTTACAATCTAAACTCAAACATATCTTAATCCTTTACTTATTAAATCTCCCAACTGCGATTGTCAATACATTCAAAATTGCGCTATCCTTGCTTAAGGTGGAGGCACTCGCTTGCCCCACATCTAGGAAAGCCATGATTCAAAACCTAGAAGATTTATTTAATGGCTCTAATCAATAGGACAAGAAAATGAACACAAGTAATATAAAATCTTTTTCAGTGCAGGGTCTTTTCGGCACAGATGATGTTCACATTCCCTTTGATGAGAATACAAAAATACTCGTTGGAGAAAATGGACTGGGAAAGACTCAAGTCTTAAATCTTTTTTATTACACTTTGAAAAGAAATTTTTTAAAACTGGTTGAATTCAGTTTTGATAAATTAACTTTAGAATTCCACAAAGGGAATCCTATTGAAATATCTAAAAACAAGGTAGATGAATTGATTCAGGAACTGTACGATCATCCAGTGCTTAGAGATTTTATAGATCGAGTTGGTTATCCTCAACTTGAGATGCTCAGAAACCGATTCATACAAAGCAAAGCTAACAGAATATTAGAACCAGAATTTCAATATAATTTTAGATACAAAAATTTTCCTATTCATCGTGTATTTGGAGCTTTTGAAAAACTAGAAATTAAGAAAGACAAATTAAACTTATTTTTTACTGATTGTGAAAAAGACATTGAATCAGGTATCGAAGGGACTGAGATTATGTATTTCCCAACATATAGACGTGTTGAAGAAGACTTATACAATCTTGGCTATAGTGATGATGAAATCTTAGATCAAGAAAATACACTTATTCAATTTGGCATGGATGATGTCCAAAAACGTTTTAACAATATTCAAAATACTATTGATAGATTTTTGAAGGAAGGTTTTTCACAGATGTCATCCGAAATTCTCAGTCAACTGATAGAAGATGAAGAAGATGAAAAAGACAGTGAATTCTTGAAAAATATCGAAGATAATGATGTTGAAATTTTATTGTCACGAGTGGGAAATCGAATCTCAGAACCTAAAAAAGAAAGAATTAGTGAACTACTTTTAAATAAAGAAGCAAAGCCAATAGCAAAAGATAACTCTCTTAACTTTTTTTTAAAGAAACTAATTGAAATTTACTCGTCTCAAAAAGAGTTAGACAACTCCGTCAAACTATTCAGAGACGTTTGCAATAAATATTTGATTAACAAAAAAGTATTTTATGATGAAAGTGCAATCAAAATTTTTATTAAATCAGAGAGAAATTCTTCTGACATTCCCTTGAGTAAACTTTCTTCAGGAGAAAAGCAAATTATTTCAATATTTTCTAAGATTTACCTTTCCGAAGGTGACAAAAAATTTCTTGTGCTTTTTGATGAACCAGAGTTATCATTATCAATGCCTTGGCAAAAGCAATTACTTCCAGATATTCTCAATTCAGGAAAATGTCAATTCCTTTTGGCAGTAACTCATTCCCCATTCATTTTTGATAATGAGTTGGATAAATATGCCATTGGCTTAAACGAATATATTCAACCTTCACAACTAATTACAGATTAATGTCATACATAGAAAAGCTCAGGAAAAGCCGAGAAAAAGCCCAAGTTGCTTATACAGAGTTTACCCTGCATACCAAAAAAGGTAAGGATGGCTTGTTTTGCTTTTTTGAGGGAAATGATAATGCTTATTATGTACCAAGGATAAAACGTTTCACAGACAACTATCACCCAATAAATTGCGGTGGCAGAGATAAAGTATTAGAGGTTTACCGACTTATTACTATTCATTCTGAATACGATAAATACAAAAAAGCCTTTTTCATTGATAAGGATTTTAATGAACCTTTGCCACCTCATCACCCACCAATCTTTGAAACACCTTGTTATTCTATTGAAAATTTCTACGCTTCAGTAGATGTTTTCAAGGAAATCCTGAAAAATGAACTTCATTTATCAGAAGTTAGCGATGAAGCATTTCAAGTTTGTATTAGAATTTTTACAGAGAGACAACAAGACTTTCACCAAGCTACCAGTTTGCTTAACGCTTGGTATGCTTGCTTGATAGAGATTAGAAATCAAACAGGAAACCAAACAGGCGTAAATTTAGAAGATAAAATTCCCAAAAGATTTATTGATTTTACGCTAGATTCAGTAGTACAAAAATATGATTTTGAAACAATCAAACAGAATTTTCCACAAGCTTTGGAAGTGTCAGAAGATATTTTAAACAGAAAGCTTGATGAGTTTACCAATTGTGAACAACATAAAACTTTTAGAGGCAAATATGAAATGGAGTTTGTGGTTACAATGATTCAACTAATTTTACAGGATTCATCAAATGCTCAAAAGTATATAAAAGACAAAATAAAGTTTACTTTTGGGGAGAAGTTGAGTAACGAGCAAGCTATCAGTATTTTTTCTGTATATGCTGAAACACCAGAAACTTTGAATGATTATTTGGCATTTCTGCATAGTAAAGATAGTTGAGCTATAATCATGTATCCATTAAGTTAACTATTTATTCCTCTATAAAATGTCTCCGACGCGGTGATGAATTCGATCGCGCCCTACGTCTTTTACGGCTTGCCAATCTTGAATAATTGCCAGCAAAACAGCAAATGGCAGAGGCTCTTTTGTAGAAAGCGGTGCAGCTTGTCACAGCTCAATTTTACTCTAAAAATGCCCTCACAGTACCGTCAGTAGCTAAAGATTTCGTCCCTAAAGCGATTAATATAGTAGCAGCTACCTTAAAGATTAATATCCCATGACAAAACTCAGCGTCAACATCAACAGAATCGCCCTGCTCAGAAACTCTAGAAATATCGGCATTCCCAGCGTTACGGAAGCTGCAAAAACAGTAATTGCAGCCGGAGCCCACGGCGTCACAGTCCATCCCCGCCCCGACGAAAGACACATCAAAGCTGCCGATGTTTACGACTTAGCCAAAATGCTAACTGTCGAGTTCAATATCGAAGGAAATCCGTTTCAACCTCCTTTTATGGATATAGTTTGCGATGTCAAACCTGCTCAGTGTACCTTAGTGCCGGATGCTCCCGACGTGCTCACCTCGGATAGCGGTTGGGATATTCCCGAAAATCGCGATCGCCTGTTACCAATTATTGAAAAGTTAAAAAACAACGGCATCAGAGTCAGCTTGTTTATGGACGCAGATGCTGCTCTCATGCCCCTAGCCAAAGAAGTTGGAGCAGACCGAGTAGAGCTGTACACGGAACCCTATGCAACTGCTTTTCGTGAAGGGAATGTAGAATCTGTTTTTCAAGAGTATGTTTTAGCAGCTAAAGCGGCTCAATCTGTAGGCTTGGGAGTGAATGCTGGACACGATCTAAATTTGGAAAATTTAGCTAAGTTTTGCTCTATTTCTGATATACTAGAAGTCTCGATCGGTCACGCTTTAATTGCGGAAGCGCTAGAAATGGGCTTGTCCAATACGGTAAAAGCTTACCTAAAAATTCTCTCAGGTTCGTAGTACAAATAAACCTCGCGTGGCAGGGCTAGTTTTGCACAAAAATCATGACTAAACCTGCCCCTGGTATGTACAAAGCATAGGAACCTTTCAATAGTTGACAGTTGTAGGGGCAGTGCCCCCGTGCCTGCCCTCTTAGTTGACAGTTTGAGATCGACCTCTACCCTTAAGTCCGAGGAATGAAACGGTGAATAATTTTGTTTTATTTCCCCCTTCTTAAGAAGGAGGCTTTAAACCCATTCTTCTTGGTCGTTGTGGACTGCGCGATTCTGGGCATTAATAGCGGGAATGTGCGATCGCCCTGCACCCTAAAAGCCGATCGCCCTCGCACAAGGTAACAGTAGAGACCGCAGTCAGGGGTGTCAAGGGCATTTTGGTGGTAGCAATACCAATCCGGAAGCCCAGACACCGAGTTTTTTGGGTGTAGGCATTTTTTTACCCATATCCTTGGAAAAAACTTTAATTTTCCTTAACCCAATTGCTGAAATTCTCA
Source organism: Microcoleus sp. CAWBG58 (assembly GCF_020883045.1). NCBI lineage: Bacteria > Bacillati > Cyanobacteriota > Cyanophyceae > Oscillatoriales > Microcoleaceae > Microcoleus > Microcoleus sp. CAWBG58. Next base: position 10,843 of record NZ_JAHRFA010000070.1, read on the forward strand.
ACGATACTATGCGTAGGCAGTATCATTAAAATGTCCCGAGAAATGTCCCGACAAATTGAGGCTACTACTTAGCTCCCGCACTACCAATCTGCTACCAACAGTTTTGTGCAAGTACGGGATATTTACCTGTATCCTAGATGCTGCTGTAGCCAAGTGTGCGATCGCGCTTACTTAATCCGGTGCAAACAGGCAAACACAAGTAACCATATACAACTGCTTACCCCTGCCAAGTGCGACATGAAAAAACTAATTTTACTGACTGGAATGCTACTCATGATGACGGCAAAATCCGTATTTGCCAGCCCTGTAGCCCCCAAATTTGAACCGAGCGAGCGGATGGCCGCTGCGGAAATTACACAAACTGTTAATACACCCGTTACTTCTGCCCTAGTTGCCAAGCAAGAACCGATCGAGCCAACGTCAGTTACCCCAGCCCCGGTTGCTAAGCTAGAGCCGATCGAGCGAATGTCAACCTCGGAAATTCGAGCCACCATCAACCAACCAACCACTTATATTTTTGAAGGCGTCAAAGGGCGAGAACTCACACTCTCGCTGTGGGCGGGAAAACTGACAGCCCAACTGTACAGCCCCAACGGTCAAAATCTGGGAGTTGTTGACAAAAGTGACAATCAGTGGATAGGTCAGTTGCCAGAGTCCGGCATTTACCGCGTGCGAGTTACTCCCAAAGGTGAGACTAGCGCCTTCGTACTCGAACGCGACTTTAACGCCAAGTGGACTTATAGGCCCGATCGCGCACTTCCCATAGCATACGGGGAAACAGAAGCCACAGTTAGGCTCAAAATGTCCGGCTACCAAATCCAGCCCCTGACAGTTCCCGGAAAACAGGGACAGACAATCACGGTGAATGCTAGCAACAAAAATCTCGATGTGGCGATCGAATCTCCATCGGGACAACTCTTAGATCAAGGCGAAGGTCAAACTTTTGCTCAACTCCCCGAGTCTGGCACCTACAAGGTGCTGATAGTTGCCAACAGGCCAGTTAAATCCTCGATCAGAGTTGCGGTGCGATAGATCGAGATAGATAGAAAAAACATTCTTGAGGGCGATCGAAATTGCGATCGCCCTGTCACAAAAGCTCGATCGAAACGCGAGCTTTTTTTTTGCCTAAAATCAACCGCTAAGAATGATTCATCAAGATTTGTAGGGGTAGTGCCCCCGTGCCTACCCCCTATCTATCGGGGCAACCTAGGGCGGTTTTATTGTCAGGATAGGAAATATCAAACTACCAAAAGTATCGCTCAAAGGTCGGCTCGCAGTTGGGTCAGGCTGCATCTCATTTTTGAAAATATACTTGTAGGGGTATCGCATTTCGGCAGTAAATATCTAATTCTCACTTATAATTTATGTGCCGAAATGCTTCGCCCTGGTCAAAATGAGATGCACCATTTGGGCCAATGTACGTAGTTGCGATTTTTGCGCTATTTCCTAATATTATTAAGAGCGCTTAAGCGCAACAACGTACCTAATTTGTCTGATGACGATAAAACCACCTTACCTATCTATCCGGGCAACCGGGTTCTTAAAGAACCCCCTACAAGAATTCTGAAAATGATGCGAGGATTGCTATAGTTGCTCAACTGTCAACTGTCAACTGTCAATTGTCAACTGATATATCAACCTTGAATCAGCGCTGCAAAACGTTCTTGTTTCCAAATGCAGCTTAAATCGGAGTCAGCTACAGCTAATTCTCGGTATAAATTAGGCATAAATTCCACAGCCCGCTGCAAATTGTCAAGGGCCAAATCAGCAAAGCCCAGCAGCGCATAACAGCAAGCTTGATTGTAAAAAGCGTTAGCAAAATTAGGATTGATTTCTAAGGTAGTTTCATAGCAAGCGATCGCCTCCGAATAGCTACCTTGTCGCGCCAATTCCACACCTCGATTGTACCAAATCAAATAATCTTCAAAGATACATTCTGATGTGGGAGTGAACTTGGCATTTTTTTGATTTAAACCGACTAATTTTTGCAAAGCAATTCGTCGCTCGCCTACAGCTTCGGCTCTGCCCGGTTTCAGAGCGATCGATCGACTGAAACTCGCTACTGCTTGCTTGTAAAGTCCCATGGAGTTGGCAGCTAGACCGCGATTGTACCAAGCCTTCGCATCATCTGGGTTAAACTCGATCGCGCGATCGAAACTGTTGAGCGCCTGATAGTAAAGCTTTAGTTCCAACAGAGCATTCCCTCGGTTGTACCACGCCCAAGGCGCATCTGGGTGCAAACTCAAAGAGCGATCGAAACTCAGAACCGCCTTCTGGTAAAGCCCCATATCGATCAGCGTCAGTCCCCGGTTGTGCCAAATACTCGCCGCATACGGGTTGAACTCCAGAGCCCTGTCAAAACTGTTAAGAGCCTCCAAAAAGCGGCCCAACTTTCCTAAAGCAATAGCCCGGTTGTGCCAACCAAAGCTCGCATCCGGCTGCACAGCCAAGGCTTCATCAAAACTTGAAAGCGCCTCTAAATGTCGTTCTAAGTTGCCCAAAGCCATACCTCGCCCGAACCAAGCCTTATAATGATCCGATTGCAAGTTCACAGCTCTGTCAAAATTCGCCAGAGCACGATCGTGATCGTTAGCTTCGAGGTGGCGCGAACCCAGATGATAATACCAAGCTGCTTCCAAGTTTTGAATTAAGTTCATAATATTTTTGCATCTATCTTAGGGATGATTCTACACAAAAAAATGCCCGAGCTTCATCTGTAATTTCACTAAAAATTAGAAAATTTTGATACAGGGCGATCGCCCGTACAAACTGCTAGCGACAACCTCAACAATTGGCGGTTGAAACAGAGTATTTTCCTCTCATCAAATGCTCTTTCAGCTAACCATACTCATCGCTGGTTGAAGCTGCTGCAAATCTCAGGCTGGCGCGAGTCACGCAACTATTACCAGAAAGAATTGGTTGAAAGTCGTAACCCTTTGAGGGAGAAATTACGATCGGACTATTCATTACTCCAATCCTCGGACTTAAGGGTAGAGTTCGCTATCAAACTGTCAACCCTCAAGCGGTCAACTGTCAACTGTTGAACGCATCCAAAATTAGGTTTGCAATTACACTAAAAGCTCAAATCTCGTAGTGCCAATAGCTTCAACTTCTGCTTAGCAAATTCAAGCAACCACAACCGCTGTTTGAGCAGTCTCGCTCAACAACAACCTGCCTGAAGCATCAATACTAAAATCCTTCCCCAGCACAAAACCCTTACCCATCAAGCGCTTGCAAACAACCAGCGCCGTAATGCGACGAATTTCTTCCATCACGTCAGCAGGAATCAAATAACTCAAACTCCAGATCGCCGACTCACAGTCAGACCAAATTAAGCGCTCAATACTGACAATCATCAAAGCAGCTACGCTGTCTGTTGACAGCCGCCCTCTGAGATCTGCAATCAAATCTTTACCAATTAAGCTGTTGCGAGTCATCATCGCTCTAGCCATCTTTCCAATTTCTTGTTCGAGTTCTAAATGATTCATGCTTGGCACGGGCTGTTATGTTTTTAAAGCACTAATCGGAGTAAAAACAGTGACTGCTACCAGGCTCTACTCTAGGCTAGCTGACGCAGGCTCTACCGCAACTCCTTTTAACAAAGTATACCTAAAGAAAGATTAAAAATGTATCTAAAGGCAGATACTAAAATTATTTATTTTGTCATAAATGGATGAACAAATTCCCACAACAGTTTGTCTGAACTGCAAGTTGAGTATTTGTGCTCGCTCAGAGCCTGAGGCAAGTTAAGAATTGGTAAATTCGCTACTAAAATTTATTTTTTGGTATGAATAAAAGAATAAATTCCTGCAAGAGTTTTTACTAGCAGCAAATTGAGCATTTGTGCTGGCTCTGGTCAGCAGCCAATTCAAAAATTGGTAAATTCGCTACATAATAGGGAAGTAGTTACTTCGGAGAAAAAATAGCAATGGCTGCAACAGGGCCAGATATCGATATTGCCCCCTATATCGACCACGCCTCGATCGACCCAAGTGCCACGCCAGATGAAATAGAATACTGCTGCCAACAAGCCGATAGATTTGGGTTTGCGACAGTTTGCGTGTATCCAGCCTACGTGCGACAAGCGGTAAGTCTCCTGCACGGCAGAAAGCCAAAAGTTTCGACAGTCATAGGTTTTCCCACGGGAGCAACCACACCAGCAGTCAAACTCTACGAAGCTCTAGAAGCGGCAGACAGCGGAGCCGTTGAGTTAGATGTCTCGGTCAATTTAGGATTGTTGAAAGCTGGAAAAAGCGACGAATTTCACCGGGAATTAGCCGAAATTTGCGAAGAAACCGGACTAACTATCAAGGCGATTATCGAATGCTCGATGCTTTCTGATGAGGAAAAACAATTAGCGGCTGAGCTTTGCATGGAGGCGGGCGCTGTTTATATCAAAACTAACACGGGCTTTTTTGGTGGGGCGACAGTTGAAGATGTGAAGTTGCTTAAGGAATTTACTAAGGGAAGGGTTGGTATTAAAGCGGCCGGAGGAATTCGCACTCACGAACAAGCTATAGATTTGATCGTGGCTGGTGCAACTCGTTTGGGGACTTCTCGCGGCCCGGAATTAATCCGCCAGCGAGATAATTTAAAGCAGAGTCATTAGTCATTGGTCATTGGTCATTGGTCATTGGTCATTGGTCATTAGTCATTAGTCATTAGTCATTAGTCATTAGTCATTAGTCATTAGTGCTGTCCCCTCCGAGCGAACAGCATTAGTCATTGGTCATTGGTAATAGCAAGTAGGGTGCGTCGCCATTTATAATCTGCAAGTTATATCCAAGATCTCGTAGCGACGCACCCTACGGATTAACTATTTTCTGGGATGGGCGTCCCGCCCGTCCAGAAAAGACGGGCGGGACGCCCATCCCACAAGAAGCATGAAATTGTAAATTATTTAATTCTCATTCCTTATATTATGAAAGAGCGCTTTCATCGCAACAACCTACCTCAAAATTAATTTGTATAAGAATGCCGTTGTAAATCTAAAATCTAAAATCTAGTGACTCGAACTTACAAAGCAATTGGAATCAATCTTAAGAGTGCGCCGATCGGCGAATCCGATCGCCTGCTGACAGTTTTGACACGGGAATTCGGCTTAATTAAAGCTGTAGCGCCCGGTGTTCGCAAACAGCGATCGAGCATTGGCGGCAGAAGCGAGTTATTTGTTGTCAACGAATTGCTGATTGCCAAAGGTCGATCGCTCGACAAGATTACCCAAGCCTCCACCGTCGAATCCTATCCTGGTTTGAGCCGCAATCTCGGAAAACTCTCCGCCGCGCAATATCTGGCCGAATTGGCGATCGCCAGCGCCCTATCCGACGAGCCACAAGAACCACTGTTCTTTTTGCTGGGGGAACACTTGAGCCGTTTGGAGCGTTTGTCCGATCGCACAGAAATCGAATCCGCCGCCCTGCTAGTCGCCCATCTAGCCCAGGGTATTTTTCACTTGCTAGCCCTTGCAGGCCTCGCGCCCCAAGTCCAAGTCTGCTGTGCCACCAGGGAGCCGCTGATCCCAAATTTCAGAGATCCGAACTGGCAAACCGGGTTTAGTATACCCTCTGGGGGAACTTTCAGCTTGTTGGAGCTAGCTAACCTAGAGGCAGAACTTTCCTCACAAACCGGCAGCCTGTACAGATCCAGCTCCCGTTCCCGGCAAACGAGCGACAGCAAACACTTGACAAACTTCCATATTAATGCTAAGGAATTAGCTGCGCTGCAACAGTTGGGTAGTGCAGAACTAGAAGAGGGGATTGCCGATCGCGCGACTTGGGTATCAGTAGAAAATATTTTGCGGCAATATGCCCAGTATCATTTAGGTTGCACGATTCGATCGGGAAGCTCGATCGACACCTACTTGGAGAGTTTTGAGTTTTAAATTTTGAATCTCGTGGAGTAAAAATCTCACGGAATAGCAGGGGTTTGAAGCCCTTACTCAGGTCGGCAGATTGTGATAAGAACGAAGTTTAAATCTCCATTCTCATCACTTCGCTGTCAACTGTCAACTGTCAACTGTCAACTCTTTAACTCAGCTTGCGAGATATCCGAACCTGTAAGCAATTTCAGGTAAATGCTCAAAATTCTTGCAAAACTAGATAATAAGAAAAGTTACGAGTTATTAAATTTAGAGGTTAACGCCTCAATTTGAATTCCCATCCCCCCAAGCTCAACCATCCCAGGCGATCCACCCCAAATCCTATGATGCGACTGTCCGATACTGATTTGAGAAGATCTATTTTAGCTGTGACCCACCACAAGATGGAAGAACGAGAAAATTTTCCAGATTTTGACTCATCGCCCGTCTTTGCCGATCGACAATGGAGTAACGCCCAAGACCCAGAAATGGACAAATATCCCACAAATCCAGAAACAGACTGGAACAACAGCCAGGAACCAGAAGCCATCCCCCCGCTGTCAACCGCAGCAACCGCAGCAGAGCTCGCAGAAGCAGTTGCCGAAACTCCCGAGCAACAAACCGGATTTCTGCCGGTGTTGAAAAACCGAAATTTTCTAGCCTTGTGGAGCGGTCAAGTTTTCTCGCAACTAGCAGATAAAGTTTATCTCGTACTGACGATCGCCCTGGTAGCGAGTAGATTTCAAGCGCCAGATCAAACCATCAGCAGGTGGGTATCGGCAATCATGATCGCCTTTACCATACCTGCGGTATTATTTGGGGCTGCTGCGGGGGTATATGTCGATCGTTGGTCGAAAAAAGCTGTGCTGGTAGCCACCAACCTGCTGCGGGGAGGCTTCGTCTTAACATTACCCCTGCTGCTGTGGCTGTCTGACGGGTGGGAACTCGGTCAACTACCGCTCGGATTCTGCCTGCTGCTGCTAGTAACATTCCTAGTTTCGACCCTAACTCAATTTTTCGCCCCAGCAGAACAGTCAGTAATTCCCTTAATTGTGGAACGCCGCCACCTGCTATCGGCAAACTCGCTCTACACCACAACCATGATGGGTTCGGTGATTATCGGCTTTGCAGTCGGAGAACCCTTACTAGCCTTAGCCGACACCCTATTTACCAATCTCGGTGGCGGACTCGGCATCGGCAAAGAATTAGTAGTCGGGGGAAGTTACGCCTTCGCCGGAGTGCTGTTGCTGTCGATGAAAACAGGCGAAAAAAACGAAGTAGAACACGAACCGCCGCATCCCCTAGCAGATTTAAAAGACGGGCTGCGTTACATCAACGATCAACCGAAAGTCCGCAATGCTTTAATTCAACTAATTATTCTATTTTCCATTTTTGCAGCCTTAGCAGTTCTAGCGGTGCGGCTGGCAGAAATCCTGCCCGGTATGAAAGCGTCGCAATTTGGCTTTTTGCTGGCTGCGGTGGGCGTCGGGATGGCTGCTGGGGCGACGACAGTCGGCTATCTCGGCCACAAATTTTCTCATTCCCAACTGAGTTTAATCGGATCTGTGGGTATGGCAGTTGCTCTGATCGGTATTTCTGCATTTACGCACCATTTGTGGATCTCGGTGCTGTTCATTACCCTGTTGGGTTTGTTTGCCTCGTTGGTAGGAGTGCCGATGCAGACGACAATTCAAGCAGAAACCCCAGAAGAAATGCGGGGAAAAGTCTTTGGGCTGCAAAACAATGCGACTAATATCGCTTTGAGTTTACCATTAGCTTTGGCGGGAGTAGCCGAAACATTTCTGGGTTTGCCGACGGTATTTTTGGCTTTAGCAGGATTGGCGATCGCAGGTGGTGTCTTAACCTGGTATATTTCCCGTAGCACTAATAGCAAAGTCGATCGAATTTAAAACATAACAAACTCTGATTTACTCGAATGCACATCGCTTGGCTAGGAAAAAAATCACCTTTTTGCGGTAATGTAACTTACTCCAGGGAAGTCACTAACGCCTTATTAGACCGGGAATACCAGGTCAGTTTCCTGCACTTTGCCCAAGAAGCGGGCCAAATTGACAGGAATAATGCCGCGTGGAGCGTAGCAAATGGAAAATGGGGAAGTGGAATTACTCCAACTTCCTATACCAATTCGCTTTCGCCCGCGAGTTGCAACGAAGTTTCTTTACCCTGTCACTACAAATCGCAAATTTATACGATTCCAACTCTCAAATCCCGCACAGTGTTGATGAAGTCTTTGCGGCGGCTGAAACCGGATGTTGTTCACGCTTCCCTGACGCTTTCGCCCCTAGACTTTTTGCTGCCGGAAATTTGTCAAGAATTGAATTTGCCTTTGGTGGCGACTTTTCACCCGCCGTTCGATCGCAAATTGCGGAATTTGACATCGGGAACCCAACACCTGATGTATCAACTGTACGCTCCGTTTTTGGCTAACTACGACTCGACGATCGTCTTTTCTTACATTCAGCGGGATATTTTGGTGAAGTTGGGAGTGCCGGAAGAACGGGTAGCTGTGATTCCCAACGGCGTAGACGCGGCGAAGTATTCGCCCGGGCCTTCAAACTTGAAGTCGGAATTAAAAGCCGATCGACTTTTTGTATATCAAGGCCGCATTGCCCCAGAGAAAAATGTTGAGGCTTTGCTGAAGGCCTGGAAACAATGTAATTTTGGGCCTGGTAACGTATTGGCGATCGTAGGCGACGGGCCCCTCGCCGCCTCCCTGCAACTGTCCTACGGCGAAGAGGACGGCATTGTGTGGCTCGGATTTGTGGCCGAGGAGGAACGCCGGATCGAAATTCTGCGCGGTGCAGATGTATTTATTTTGCCTTCTTTGGTGGAGGGACTGTCGCTGTCGCTGCTGGAAGCGATGGCCTGCGGTTTAGCTTGTTTGGCAACGGATGCCGGTGCTGACGGCGAGGCGTTGGAGGAAGGCGCGGGGATAGTTTTGAACACTCAGCGGGTGCGGAGTCAGTTACTAACTTTGCTGCCGCTGTTTTGCGATCATCCTGAGTTCGGAATGCTGCTGGGTCAAAAAGCACGCCAACGGGCGATCGAGCGTTACACTCTCAGTCAGAATATTACTGAGTTGGAAAAGCTGTATGCAGAGGTTTTGCAGAAGCAGCGGGTGCCGCTGCGGGGCTTGGCATAAATTGTTTGATTCACAATGAAACAAACTTACAACGCTCTTATTTTATATCCCCGACTTCTTAAAAAAGTCGGGGATATGGGTTGACTGCGATCGGTTTTTGGTTACTTGTTATTTGTTATTTGTTATTTGTTATTTTTTATTTAGTAGAAAGGCGCAAATAAACAGCACTGTGCAACCAAATATAGATTGCACTCAAACCCTCTTCCCTTCTGACTCCTGACTCCTGTCTCCTCTGCGATCCCAACGATAAATATTTACGCCAACTTACTTTGTTATTTGTTGCAGATAATAGCATTAATGCCCAATGCCCAATTCCCAATGCCCAATTCCCAATGCCCAATTCCCAATTCCCCAAAGAATGACTTACAAAAATCCTGCTCCTACAGTTGATATTATCATTGAATTGGTCGATCGCCCGCACCGACCGATCGTACTTATAGAACGCCTGCACATCCCCTACGGGTGGGCGATTCCTGGGGGCTTTGTCGATTATGGGGAATCGGTAGAAACGGCGGCAAAGCGCGAAGCTTTAGAAGAAACAAGTTTGAATGTAGAATTAATTGAGCAATTTTACGTTTATTCCGACCCAAATCGCGACGCGCGGCAACATACAATCAGTATTGTATTCTTGGCTGCTGCAACGGGCGAACCTAAAGCGGCGGATGATGCTAAAAATTTACAAGTTTTTGAATCTTGGCAGATTCCTAGTGAGTTGTGTTTCGATCACGATCGCATTTTACGCGATTATTGGCGTTACCGTCATTACGGATTGCGGCCGCGTTTGTAGGATGGGGATTTTTTAACCGCAGATGCACGCGGATTAACGCAGATGAATTGCTATGTTCGTAGTGAGGACTTCAGTCCTCAGAATTAAATAATAGGCCAATAGGCCATTAATAAGGACTAAAGTCCTTACTACAAACCCTATGAAAATCTTGACAATATTAGGCGGAGGTGCATGGGGCTGTGCCCTGGCAAATCTGGGAGGTAAAAAGGGCGATCGGGTAAATTTGTGGTCGCGCCGCAGTTCCTTTAGTCTAGAATCAGTTATAACTGGCGCGGATGTTGTGGTTTCGGCGGTTTCGATGAAAGGAGTTGGCGAAACAGTCGATCGCCTGCTTGCCCTAAATCCAAATCCCAGTACAATTATAGTTACTGTCACCAAAGGTTTAGACCCCGCCACGACGCGCACTCCGTCTCAAATTTGGCAAAATGCCTTTCCTGACAATCCAATTGTCGTACTTTCGGGCCCCAATCTTTCCGAAGAAATTCAGCAAGGATTACCCGCTGCAACGGTAGCAGCGAGTTTGGATTTAGCGGCGGCCAAACAAGTCCAAACTATTTATAGTTCGGATATTTTTCGGGTTTATGTCAATCAAGATCCCCTGGGGACTGAGTTGGGCGGCACTTTGAAGAATGTTTTTGCGATCGCCGCTGGTGTTTGCGATGGTTTACAATTAGGAACTAATGCTAAATCGGCTTTGTTAACTCGCGCTTTACCGGAAATGATTCGAGTCGGAGTTCGGTTGGGAGCTCGCGCCGAAACTTTTTACGGTTTGTCTGGTTTGGGAGATTTACTCGCTACTTGCAATAGTTCTTTGTCGCGCAATTATCGGGTTGGTTTTGGATTGGCTAAGGGCAAGTCTTTGGAGGAAGTTGTGCAGGAATTGCAGAGCACTGCTGAGGGAGTTAATACTACTAATGTATTGATTGATTTGGCGGATAGGCGCGAGATTGAAGTCCCTGTATCCAGTCAAGTTTACCGTTTGCTAAATGGTGAAATTACTCCCGAACAAGCTGTTTTATCACTGATGGAACGTGCTTTGAAACCGGAGACTTAAGAACCGTACAGGTGGCGATTAGCGAAAATTTATCAAATGCGATCGCAATCTAGAGTCTAGTACAACTAGCACCAAATAATGCACTTGCCTTCTTGAAACAATGGTTAAAATACCCAATTGGTTAATCTATGCACTCATTTGTTCGTTATTATACGGTGTTTGGGGATTCTTTGGCAAGTTAGCGACTAAATCTATTGACTACAAAACAGTTTTTGTTTATGAAACAATCGGCGCTATTTTAACTACAGTATTCATTCTTGCCAACAGTAAAAACTTGAGCCTTGAGGGAAATATTGCAGGAATCCTATCTGCTTTATTAATCGGTGTTTGCGGAACTGTGGCATCTGTAATTTTTCTGAGATCCATTGAAACCGGGCCAGTTATCAGCGTCATCAGCATTACATCCCTTTACCCACTAATTACTGTATTTCTATCATATTTATTTCTGAAAGAACCAATTACAATCCCGCAAATTATTGCTCTTGTGCTAGCCATAGTTTCAGTTATACTTGCGTCTTAGTTGAAATACATCCCCTTTGTCAATTTTTCATTGAGGGGGAAACCGGGTTTTTGCGATAAAAAATATTGCATCAAAACACTTAATCATATCATATCCGGTCGATTGCCATAACAAAAATGGTTTGTAGTGCGGACTTCAGTCCGCAAAAAGCTGCGGACTGAAGTCCGCACTACGAACTAATACGAACTAATCTTATTCCGGTTAATCTATCGGACACAATATGATGGAACAACCCGGTTTCTTTGGTATCTTATATCTTGCGTTTCTGCGTTACCTAATTGTTACTTACCGCCGTAATAAAATGCAACTTCTTTGTCTTTTAGCGGTGCGAAGTCAGCAGCAATTAACATTGGATCGAGTTCTGCTTGAGACAAGTGTTTGACTCCAATTCGGACAATGCGCGATCGCATGGTGTTCGACACGCCGCTGCGCTGTCTCCCGGCTTCTAATCCCATTACTTTCTCGTACAGGTCTAATTTTGCTTTCGGAATCGCAGTCCCGTCAAAATCGATTCCTGAGGCGATCGCCACATCGATCGCATCTGCACCAGTTGTAGATTGAGCGGCTGAGTTTGTTTCTGAAGACATTGTGCTGTGATATCAAAGTTTGTTGTGGGAGCATCTTACCAGAGAACTATCCCCATCTAAGCAAAAAAGCGATCGACTTCCCTAATATCCACATTTCCGCCGCTGACAATTACACCAACTCTCTTATTTTCTGCTTTCACAACTCCTGACAACACAGCCGCCGCAGCTAACACTCCCGTCGGTTCCACAACAATCTTCATCCGCTCCCACATAAAAAACATTGTATTGCGAATTTGCGCTTCCGAAACTGTTGCCATATCGTCCACATAATGCAGTACCAAAGGAAAAGTCAATTTCCCCAAAGAAGGCGTGCGCGCGCCGTCAGCAATAGTATCCGGGTTGCTAACAGTTTGCAGCGTTTTGGTGCGGAACGATCGCGCGGCATCATCTGCTTGCTCGGGTTCCACCCCTATGACTGTACACTTGGGAGACAAAGTTTTAGCTGCGATCGCGCATCCCGACAATAAACCTCCACCGCCGCAACAAACCAGCAGCAAATCCAACTCCCCAACTTCTGCGATCAATTCCAGCGCCGCCGTACCTTGTCCCGCGATCGTTCGCGCGTCGTCATAAGGAGGAATGATTGTCAAGTGTTGTTCTCTGGCAATTTGGGCGGTGAGATCTTCGCGGGTTCCTTGAGTGCGATCGTACAAAACAATTTCGGCACCATAGCCGCGAGTCGCTTCCTGCTTGACTTTCGGCGCATCTGCCGGCATTACCACAGTAGCGCGAATTTGTAGCAACTGGGCGGCAAGGGCGATCGCCTGCGCGTGATTTCCCGAAGAAAAAGTCACTACTCCGTTGTGTTTTTCCGCTGGCGATAGCTGCATTAAAGCATTGCAAGCACCTCGAAATTTAAACGAACCCGTCCGCTGAAAATTCTCGCATTTGAAAAATACTTGAGAATGGGTTTGTTTGTTGAAAGTTGCCGAAGTCAGTACCGGAGTCTTGAAAACCTTTCCCTGCAAGCGTTTTGCCGCAGACTCAACATCGGCGTAACAGACAGACAAGGAATTTTGGGCAGAAATATTCATACTCAAGGGATTTGAGATTTGAGATTTGAGATTACCAGCTTAGCAGGCTCCTAACTTGATAAGTTTTTATTATCTTAGTTATTGCAAATACTTATCATTAGCAGTTGCGATCGATTGTTAAAAAAGGTTTAAACTAATATCTACTTATTGCAAGTTGTTATCAAAAAGTAAAGTTGCGCTTGCGGTCACATAGGAGAGAAATTAATGAATAGAAAGTTAAAAGTGCTGGCGGCTGCTAGCGCCGGATTGTTGATGCTAGGGGGTTTGGCGGCTAATGCAGTCGGAGTCGGGCAGAAGGCGATCGCGCAAACAGCACCAAAGGGCGATCCTCTTCGAGGGCTTCGCGAACGAGATTTAACAGCACAAGCTCCCATAAATCGCATTAGGATCGTCTTTGCCAACCGCAGAGATGCTACAGATTTGCAAAACAAAGCCAATCAAGTAGCTGCAATACTCTCAAAAGAAATGGGAATGCCCGTGGAAGCAGTCATCGGCGACGAAACCGCAGCCGTAGAAGCATTGAGAGCAGACAGAGCAGATGTGGCATTTGTAGCAGGGCGCGCCGCTTTAAAAGCAGAACAATTAGCCAAAGCGCGGATGTATTTAGCAGAAGTTCGGAGCGATTATTCCGGCGGAAATACCTACGATTCTGTGTTTGTAGTGCGGCAAGATAGTCCGCTGCGCCCGAAAGGTTCAGCAAAGCAAACCCTCGAACAATTGAAAGGCAAAAAAATGGCTTTCACATCTCGAACTTCAGGTTCGGGATTTATTTTCCCAGTCTCAGAATTAGTAGGCCAAGGATTGGTTTCCGGCCCGGATAGACTGGAAAGTTTCTTCGGAAATGTCACCTACGGCGACGGTTACAGCAGCGCTTTGCAAGCAGTTTTAAAAGGTCAAGCCGAAGTTGCAGCCGTATCCGAATACGCTTTGCTACCGCCTTGGATTACAGCAGAAGAAGGCAAGAATTTGCGAGTTTTGCAGCAGATTCCGGGAGTTCCAGCCCACGGAATTGTGATTGACGATCGCGTTCCTGCACCGATGCGGGAAAAAGTGATTAATGCCTTCATGAAAATGAATGAACCTGCAAACAATCAATTATTTCGCAGTTTGTACAATTCCCAAAAGTTGGTCAAAGTCGATCATACCCGCCATTTAGCAACCTTGCGCCAAGCCTTGGTGCGCGCTAAATTAGAACCGTAAAATCAAGGTTCGCAGTTATAAATTCAGTTCGGATAAATATTAGACAACTGAATTTATAACGTAAAATCAAGGTTCGTAGTGAGGACTTTAGTCCGCAGAAAAGCCGAACAAAAATCTTCACACGGTAAAACAAAGGTTCGCAGCAAGGACTTGAGTCTGCCGCAAAAAGAAAGACAAAAATCCTCAATACAAACCTATTTTATTCTTAGTAGTAATGAAGTTAGCGTGCAGAAAAGAAGGACTAAAGTCCTGACTGCGAACCTATTTTATTGTTGGCAGTAATGAAGTTAGCGTGCAGAAAAGAAGGACTAAAGTCCTGACTACTAACCTAGACAGTGTTTGAGCAAAATTTGTTAATAAAGATTTCCCATGACTATCGAATGTTGTAATTTAGAAACCACTTATTCCCGATCGCTAAATCGGCCGATTCTCAACGGAATTGATTGCAAAATCAAACAAGGCGAATTTGTAGCGCTGCTGGGTTTGAACGGTGCCGGAAAATCCACACTATTGCGCTCCTTTGTCGGTTTAGTCCCCGTCAAAAGTGGAGAGATTCGGATTAACGATATTGTCATGAACGCGCGCACGATCTCCCGAATTCGCCGGGAGATCGGCTTGATTTTTCAAGGAGGCGGTTTGGTAAAGCAGTCCCTAGCGATCGAGAATGTGTTGTGCGGTTGTTTGGGAGGTTTAAATACTTGGCAAACGCTGTGGGGTTTTCCCAAAAAACAGCACGATCGAGCTTTTGACCTACTCGCAGACTTCGGACTCAAAGACCTAGCATACCAAAAAACCGGACTGCTAAGCGGCGGACAACAGCAAAAAGTCGCCATTGCGCGCGCCCTAATCCAATCACCGCAGATTTTACTCGCAGACGAGCCCACCACCGGATTAGACGTAATCGCCACCCAACAAGTAATGGAAATCCTCGCTAAACTGCACCGCGAACAAGGAATGACAGTAGTTGTAGTATTGCACGACTTAGGAATGGCAAGCAGATATCCAGAAAGAGCGATCGTCCTCGATGCCGGTCAAATAGTCTATGATGGCAAATGCCACAACCTCTCCGACAAATTCAGCAAATTAACCAATCCCCAAATAGCAGCCTAAACTCATATCCTCTCCACTCTTTCTCCGTGCCCTCTGCGCCCTCTGCGGTTAACAAAAAAAAGCCCTTTCAGCAAACAAACAAATCGCCGTAAATAAAAATAGAAATAAATGCAAATGACCGAAAACAAATCAACTAATTACTCAAAAAAATACGGCTGGATTAAAAATATTGGTATTGCAGCAGGCTTAATTGTAACTTACGGTTGGGCGCTGCGAGGACTGGAAATTGATGCAGCAACCTTAGCCAGCAGTTGGCCCTACATGACCGATTTTATCTCGCGCTTGTGGCCTCCGAATCTCGAAATTATCGACGTAGCAATTAAAGCTTTAATCGAAACAGTTCAAATGTCGCTTTGGGGAACGACAATCGGGGCAATTGTTTCTGTGCCAATTGCTATTTGCAGCGCCCACAATATAGCACCAAAGTGGTTGCAGTGGCTGGCTAATTTCATTCAAAATGCGGTGCGCTCTGTTCCTTCAATTGTACTGGGGTTGCTGTTTGTGGCGGCGACTGGTTTGGGCGCGCCGGCTGGTACTTTGGCTTTGGGAATTTATACAATAGGTTATCTTGCTAAATTTTATCAGGAGGCGATCGAGTCTGTGGAAGCGCGATCGATCGAATCGTTGCAAGTAGGAGGCGCATCTTGGCTGCAAGTTGCCCAATACGGCATTTTCCCGCAAGTGTTGCCGCTAGCCCTGGGCTACACGCTGTGGATGTTTGAATACAACATCCGGGCGGCTTCGGTGTTGGGTGTTGTGGGCGCCGGCGGAATTGGTTTTGAATTAGTCAATTATATTCGAGCTTTTGAATACAACAAAGCCACTACCATGATGTTAGTGCTGTTAGTTGTCGTGACTGCGATCGATGTAATTAGCAGCAAATGGCGGCAGCGGTTGGAAACGAGGTAATACCAATTATTCAAAATCATTCAACAGTAATAGAGACGGCGGTTGAAACCGCGTCTACACAGACGAAACCCACCTCCGTGGGTTGAAGAGTTAATTTTCTAATAGTCGATCGCACATTTCCAAAAAGTCGATCGAATTACTCGTAGGGGCTCTCGCATTTGGGCGACAAACCTTAACAAAAAACCAAAGATTTTCTGTCCAAAAGCGAAATATTCATTGACTCTCGCGCATCAAGGGTTGACCAATATTTGGTAATTATGACTTACACATGGGGCCTGGGTGAAGCATTCGGGAATTAGATCGCTGGTTGGGAATCAACTATTGTCGCCCGAATGCTTCACCCCTACCAATTTATCGGTATCCAGGCGTAGCGTAGCGGGGCGTAAGCCATCGCACAAATCCCCAAAAAGACGATCCCGCGATCGTATCCACCATCAACAACACCGCAAAAAAAAGACGGGGTAGTGCCGTTTCCCCGCCCAAAACAAAGCCACTAAATTGTTTGAAAATCAACAACAAAATAAAGACACAGCATTGCCGTGTCCTTATCTTGTTGGGATACAGCAATGCTGTATCCCCGTGCATACCCTTGATATTCAGATTAGAATTCTTGCCGTTTAGAACAAGAACAATTCAGAATTACCCGAAACTCCCAAATTGACATTGACAGTAGCAAACAAACTGTTGCCACCAACCGTCGAACCGTTGCTATCGTAATACAACTTAGTAGCTGCACCATCGAAGAGAGCAATAATCGACGGCGAAGTCAACGATGACTCGATCGCGCTTACAGTAGCAACAGTGCTGCTGTACCGGTAGAAACTCGAACCCAAAGGCCCCGATCCCAACCCAGCAAAAGCAATCTTGTCAATGTTAATTACATCATCAACAATGCTGTAATCCGTAATGATATCTCCGCCACCAGCAGTAGTTCCGGTGAACACAAACACATCAGAACCCAATCCACCGCTGAGAACATTTGTTCCCAAACCGCCGATTAAAGTGTCATTACCAGCACCACCGGAGATGCTGTCATTGCCAGCGCCACCGGAGATGCTGTCATTACCAGCCCCACCGTTGAAAATATCAGCACCGGAACCGCCGTTCAAAATATCGGAGAACTCAGTACCAGTGACATTATTCGCCACAGTTGAATTGCCAGTAAACAAGACAGGAGTGGTAAAGTTGTAACCGCCCGCACCAGAACCAAAGTTGTAAACTCCAGTTGTCGGGAAAGTACCCGGATTAGTCACTAAATTGACAATGCTACCAGAAGTCGGAGCAGGGGTAGTTGGAGAAGCAACGATTGTCCCTGTAAACAAGAAGTCTGCTGTGCCCAAAGTCCCCGCAGCCGTACCCAAATTAGCAACAGTTGTGAAACCACCTGCCGCTGTACCATTCGAGTCAAACACCAACACCGTCTCGCTGTTCGTATTCTTATATACGAAGAAACCAGGAGTTGTAGAACCACCCACAGCCTTAGCTTGAGCCGCCTCCACAGTCGAATAATTGGCACCGGTGAAAATCACCAATTGTTTGCCAGTAATGTCAGGATTTGAACCGCTCACACTGACAAAATTCGTAGAAGTCAAATTGCCGAAAGCGTTCGCAACAAACTGCAATTTGTCAGTTCCGAAAGTAAAGTCAGTAATCGTATCCGGGCCGTCGCCAGGAGCCTTGTAAGCAAAGATATCTGCACCAGAACCGCCAGTCAGAATATCTACACCGGCACCACCGGTGATAGTATCTGCACCGCCGCCACCAGTAATAGTATCTGCACCCGCACCACCGTTGAAGATGTCAGCAAACTCAGTACCAGTGACGTTATTCGCCACAGTTGAATTGCCGGTAAACAAGACAGGAGTGGTAAAGTTGTAACCGCCCGCACCAGAACCGAAATTGTAAACTCCAGTTGTCGGGAAAGTACCCGGATTAGCAACTAAATCAACAATGCTGCTGGAATTTGTAGAAGTACCAGTCGGAGCAGAACCAGTCGCACCAGTAAACAAGAAGTCTGCTGTGCCCAAAGTGCCCGCAGCCGTACCCAAATTAGCAACAGTTGTGAAACCGCCTGCCGCTGTACCGTTCGAGTCAAACACCAACACCGTCTCGCTATTCGTATTCGTATATACGAAGAAACCAGGAGTTGTAGAACTGCCCAAAGCCTTAGCTTGCGCCGCTTCCACAGTCGAATAATTCCCGCCGGTAAAAATCACTAACTCTTTGCCAGTAATGTCAGGAGTTGAACCCGTCACACCGTCAAAGTTAGTAGTAGTCAAATTCCCGAAAGCACCACTGACAAACTTGAATTTGTCAACCCCAAAGGCAAAGTCAGTAATCGTATCACCGCCTTCACCGGGAGAATTGTAAACAAAGATATCTGCACCACTGCCACCAGTCAGAATATCTGCACCAGAACCACCGCTGAAGATGTCAGCAAATTGAGTACCAGTGACATTGTTAGCCTTCGCATCTCCGGTAAATAAGACGGGAGTGCTGAAGTTGTAACCGCCAGCACCTGAACCGAAATTATTGCTCGCACTCGGATAGGTATTCCCAGCAGCATTTAAATCAACAATGCTGCCGGAATTTGTAGAAGTACCAGTCGGAGAAGTTGCACTTGCACCAGTAAACACAAAGTCTGCTGTGCCCAAAGTTCCCGCCGCAGTACCCAGATTCGCAACAATTGTCGAACCGCCTGGTGCTGTACCGTTAGAGTCAAACACCAACACCGTTTCGTTCGCAGCATTGTTATATGCGAAGAAACCAGGAGTTGTTGAAC
Source organism: Microcoleus sp. CAWBG58 (assembly GCF_020883045.1). Taxonomy (NCBI): domain Bacteria; kingdom Bacillati; phylum Cyanobacteriota; class Cyanophyceae; order Oscillatoriales; family Microcoleaceae; genus Microcoleus; species Microcoleus sp. CAWBG58. Next base: position 29,846 of record NZ_JAHRFA010000070.1, read on the forward strand.
TGCCCAAAGCCTTAGCTTGAGCCGCTTCGAGACTGGCATAGGTTCCGCCAGTGAAAATGACTAACTCTTTGCCGGTAATGTCAGGAGTTGAACCGCTAACACCGTCAAAGTTAGTAGTAGTCACATTGCCGAATTCGCTCGATACAAACTGGAATTTATCTGTTCCAGATTTGAAGTCAGAAATTCGATCGCCACCTTCTTTAGTTGTCCTGTAAACAAAGAGATCTGCACCGCTGCCACCGCTGAGGACATCGGCACCGAGGCCGCCGGTGATGGTATCGTTGCCGTCACCGCCGTCGATGGTATCGTTAAAGTTGCTGCCGACAATGTTGTCATCGCCAGCCAAAGCCTTGAAATTAACTGCGGCCGGATTAGTGCCGAAGTTTAAATTGTCAGGGCCGGAAGTACCGACAGGAACATTTAGTGGCGGGCCGCTGAAGACAAAGTTCCTGATTTGCAGGCTAAATTTCAGCGAGAAACTGGTGACAATTTCAAAGCGCGCCCCAACAGCAAATACCAGCACGGAACGGTTAGTCTCGGCATCTGTAAACTGACAGAAAGTAGGTGCGTCACTGTTGCCTCCCAAAGCTGCAAACCGCGCTTGCAAAGTGGCGATGCTGGTAACGCTGATATCGGCGCTGAAGTCGAGTAAGTTAGAACTGCCGATCGATCCAACAGCAGAAGTAGCCGTAATCCCCAGTCGAGTCAAGCTGGTAACGCTGAGATTGCCAAAAGCTGCGGCAGACAACTCTAAGAGATCTTCATCAGCCTTAAAGTCAGTAATTAAGTCAGCATCTAGAACTGTTTTAATCTTTTCGCGAGAAACTTTGTAAATAAAGCGATTCTTACCAGCGCCTCCAATTAGAGTATTGGTTCCTTCGCCACCGTCGATCTCATTCTCGCCATCGCCGCCTTTAATTTTGTCATTGCCTTTACCTCCTTTGATTTTGTTTTTGCCTTTACCACCGATGATATCGTCATCGTCATCGCCGCCTTCGATATCATTATCGCCATCACCGCCTTTAATTTTGTTTTTGCCTTTACCTCCTTTGATTTTGTTTTTGCCTTTACCACCTTCGATCTCGTCATCGTCATCGCCACCTTCGATATCATTCTCACCATCACCGCCTTTGATTTTGTTTTTGCCTTTACCTCCTTTGATTTTGTTTTTGCCTTTACCACCGATGATATCGTCATCGTCATCGCCGCCTTCGATATCGTTATCGCCATCACCGCCTTTAATTTTGTTTTTGCCTTTACCTCCTTTAATTTTGTTTTTGCCTTTACCACCTTCGATCTCGTCATCGCCATCGCCGCCGTCGATATCGTTATCGCCGCCATCGCCACCTTTAATTTTGTCCTTGCCTTTGTTGCCTTTAATTTTGTTAGTCTTGTTACCGCCTTTAATGTCATCGTCGCCCTCGCCACCTTCGATGTCATTATCTAGCGTGAGCGAACCGACAATCACTTGAGGATTGGTATTGCCAGCAAAATTAAAGATATTTTGCTCGACATTGAAGCTAAAACGTTGGCTGGTGACAATATTTCTGCCGTCGCTTACTTCAAAACCAAAACTAGCCGCACCGACAAAACCTTTTACAGCTTGGAAAGTTAACAAATTGAGGCTAATGTCTACTTGAGTGAAGCTCAAACCGACTTGTGTTACCTCTACTCCCTTAAAGAATAGTTTCCCGGTTTTAGCATCAGGGAGCTCCGTTAACTTAAAGACTGTTTCGCTAGCACTTTGCTCGTTATCGACAAACTTCAACAAGTCACCAGTAATAGTTTGTGGCAAGCCGTCGGAACCGACAGTGAGTGTTTTGTTGGCTTGCGATCGCGGAGGGGTACTAACTATTCGACTTGGGGTTGGAGTTGGAGTTGGAGTTGGGCTTGGGCTTGGAGAGCTACCATTAACTCCCAAAAAGTCGCCAGCATTGAGAATAGTAGCGCTAACATTCAACAATAGTGCCAGCACCAACTGATTGCTGCTGAGTCGAATTTCGGTATTGAGGCCGACTTGTACAAACAACAAGCTGCTAAAGTTCAAGCTGCCAGACAGTAGAAACTTGTCGAAGCCGTCTGCGTAGTCAGTGATGACGGAACTTCCGGGAGTGGTATTGTTACCCATATCCATGACAAAAACGTCATTTCCAGCACCGCCGCTACAGGTATGGTTGCCAGTACCGCCAACGATCGTATCGTTGCCAGCATTACCCATCAGCGTATCGTTGCCAGATCCGCCGCCGACAACGCTGTCGTCGCCATCGCCGCCGTCTGCCATGTCATTGCCGTCGCCAGTAACGAGGGTATCGTTGCCAGTACCGCCCATCACGCTGTCGTCACCGGCGCCACCGACAACGCTGTCGTCGCCTTCGTCGCCGCTGCAAGCGTCGTTGCCTTCGCCACCGATCAAGGTATCTTTGCCGTCGCCGCCGACAACGCTGTCGTCGCCTTCGTCGCCGCTAACGTTGTCGTTGCCGACACCGCCTGTTGTGGTGTCGTCGCCGCTGCCGCCCATTACGGTGTCGTCGCCGTCGTCGCCGCTGCAACCGTCATTGCCAGCACCGCCGGTGACGGTATCGTTATCTTTGCCACCGTTAACGGTGTCATTGCCTTCGCCGCCGTTAACGTTGTCGTTACCCCGATCGCCCCTGACAGTATCGTTGCCTTCGCCACCATTGCAGGTGTCGTCGCCTTTGCCGCCGTACACGCTATCATTGCCGCTGCCGCCGTCAACGTCATCCTTGCCGTCGTTGCCGTGCACCCAGTCATCGCCGTCATCGCCTTTGCAGGTATCGTTGCCGGTGCCACCAGAAAGAGTGTCCTTGTCTTTGCCACCGTAGACGGTATCGTTGCCTTCGCCGCCGTCGCACTTGTCGTCGCCGCGATCGCCTTTTATTTCGTCATCGCCATCGCCGCCCTCGCAATCGTCGCCGTCTTTGCCTCCATAGAGTTTATTTTTGCCACTCTTTCCTTTGAGTTTGTCTTTGCCTCTTTTGCCGTAGAGCGACTGGTTAGCGCCCGTGGCAACAATTATGTCATCGCCATCAGTACCTTCGATCGTCTGGGGATCGCTGCCGCTGTTATCTTTTTTGTCATTTTTGTTGCCTGTACCTTCTTCGGGTACGCCGCTCAATTCAGCCATTTTGCTGCTATCATCAGCAACTTTGGGGGATGCGTCTTTAGGAGGATTCGGAACTTTGCCGTTAGTGATGCCGCTGTTTTGTGCGATCGCATTGTCAACTAACTTGCCTAACCCGCTATCGGAATTGATAGCACTAGCATCCCGAAAATCGGCGAGTCGATCGAGTTCGCTGGCGGAAAACACGAGTTTTGGCTGCTGCTCGTCCAGGGCGATCGGTGAAAACAAACTGGTTTTTTTCAGGTCAGAAATTTCTGTTTCATCTCGATCGGGAAAAAGTGTTCCCGATACATTTTCTAACAACATTTCTTCTTCCATCTTTGATATTTCCAAAAAAGGGCTGAGTTTCTTCGAGTCAGTTTATCAGCAAGGAGGATCTAGCGGAAGCATAATTTTACAAATTCATACTTTCGCCTGCTAGAGCGGCTGATATCCTACCTTTCTGTTTATAGATGCTATTTAAACTGCAAGGGGTTATTTCCATCGGTTGCGAGTTGTATCTTCTGCAATTGCGCGCCCCAAATAATTGAGATGCCGCATACACCGCCAGTGCTGCGCCGCAGCGCAACTCGCTTTTGATGTTATCCGTAATTTCTACAGTAAGCTGCACCTAAATGCGCCGAATTGTAGATTTTCTACGTAATTTCTACAGTGAATTAGCAGAATGTAAACTCGCAACTCACAACTCCCACATAACTACCCAAAACCTTTATTCCCCAAATTTACCTTGCTTTTCCTGCGATCGAGCCTGGTTGCTTTAACTTTTTGTAACACTCCCAGCTCTGACAAATCCTTCCCTGACTTAGGATTTGCATCTCTTTTGCTAGTGACTGTACGCTCCTGATTTTGGTTCCCGATGATTAATAAAAAAAATAGATGGATCGCCCCGGTAAATATTTGTTTTAATTTTCTGTCGTATAAGTTTATCTCGATTCGAGCCAGCCTCGCGAACTGACAAAATATTGTATTTTAGAAAAAATCCTAGCTACTCTGCCAATAATATCTCTCTCAAGACTGATTTTCAACAGTTGACAGTTGACCGCTTGACAGTTGACAGTTTGAGAGCGACACCTACCGAAAAGTCCGAGTATTCGAGTAATGAATAGCCTGATTTTAATTTCTCCCGCTCCGGCGGGCGGGCTTTCGACCAATTCTTTCTTGTAAAATCCTCCAACACATAGCAATAAACACATAATTTATACGATTTTAGGTTTGATATTTTAAATTTGAGATTAGTAATGACAGATTTTGTATTGTCTTGAAGCTTGCCTACAATTGCATTAATTTTTGCCAAGAATAATGGGTTTAAAACCTCCTCGTTATAGGGGGGAAAATAAAACAAAATTATTCACTGTTTAAATCCTCTTCCTTTTATGGAGAGGTAGCCCTCAAGCGGTCAACTGTCAACAGTCAACTGAAAAGTGGCATTGTTTTTGGTTAAAATTGCAAGCTCGATCGGCATTTTGAGCGCAAATGACCCGTGGCGGACACGATAAACCCGGTTTATTTGTAAGTTTATGGTTGCCTTTCCCCCATATTTCACCGAAAAAGAGGCTGGATGAGGCTCAGTCCTCTAGATGAGAAAAATCCTGGTTGCTGGAAAGGGCTGGAATATTGGATAGCAGTTGTATTCTGAAAACTTCTCGGACACTTGACTTTATTTTTCCTGCTTCACTTTAGCTAGATTAAGACAGTTAAACAAAAAAATAACATTAACATAGAAGCGGTAAATTAGCAATAATCGATGAGGAATTTTCGAGGGTCGCTCTATCGATTAGCGATCGCCGCTCAGGGCTTATGGATGAGGGTTCAGGGCTTACGGATGAGGACTCGCCGGCTGACCAATTCATTAATTGACACAAAATCAAGATTTGAGATGGGGGGTTGATGGTAAAGGATAAGCGTTCATCAGTTGACAGTTGACAGTTGACAGTTGACAGTTGACAGCTATCTCTTCCGTCGATCGAAGAGGGTTGAAGCAATGAATCATTTTGTTTGATTTCCCCCGTTTAGGGGGAGGCTTCAGATCCAATTTTCATGCCTGAGGACACAGCGATCGATCGCTACGGCAAAAAAATTACTCAAAATTGCCTGCGATATTGCCCTGAAACAGGTGGGCGATAGCTGAAGTAATCTTAATAAGAACTAGAGATCCGCCTGGTAAAGTGCCTCCTATTTAACTTTACTGAGCAATGACAAACTCAAGTTTCCGACGAATGTAAAGGGGTCTGCGGTAGAGGTGCAAAATGTTCAAAATAGCAAGATTGGAGAAAATAGGGCTTTCATCCAGGCATAGGGCAATCAAAACTAATAAACTGTTATTAAAGTACAAGTTTTATAGCTTCAAAGTGTTTGAACAAATATATTTGATCCCAGCGATCGCCCGATCGGGGGAAGCGCAATCAAAAACTTTGATTGAAAGAGTAAAAATTAGTTTGCCGATCGCGATTGCTAGCTGCAAAAACGCAGGCACATTCAGAATAGAGGCGGGGGGGCGCTAAATCGGTGAGCCAAGAATTTAAACTCTCAGTCACCCCAGTTGGGGACGACGAATATCTAGTGCGGACAGAAAAGGTTGCACCCGGTGTACCCTTAGCAGAGCAACAAGTCCGCTGGCCGATCGACCAATGGCTGGCACTGTCTGCTCAACTGATGAATGACCCGATGGTGGGCGTGTTCCAAGGAACCGGTGCTGCCGGTCGCACAGGGCGATCGACAAAAAACTCAGCGCCGAATTTAGTAGCCCTGGGGCAACAATTATACAGCGGACTGTTTCAAGGAAACTTGCGCGATAGCTGGACTTGCGCTCAAGGCATCGCCCAGCACCGCCGAGAAGTGCTGCAACTGCGCCTGGGACTCAAAGGCAGGCACTTGCCGCGGCTCCCGTGGGAAGTTCTGCACGCGGGCGATCGCCCGATCGCAACCGGCACCGATGTCGTGTTTTCCCGCTATCAACCAGGTACAAGTTTGTTCAAACAAACCCGGATGGTACCCAGCAGCGGCCCGCTAAAAATTTTAGTGGCGATCGCTTCTCCGAGCGATCGAGACAGCTTGCAGCTCAAGCGAGAAGTGCTCCACTTGCAACAAGAACTGCAAAACCGGAGCGCTAATCCCCTCAAAAACGGCCCACACTCGGAAATTCAACTGACTGTGCTCGAACAGCCCGATCGAGAACAGCTTACTCAAGCCCTAGAACAAGGACACTACCAAGTCTTGCACTACGCAGGCCACAGCAACTTAGGTTCCAGAGGTGGCGAACTCTACCTAGTCAGCAGCCGCACCGGGTTAACCGAAACCTTGAGCGGCGACGACTTAGCCGGATTGCTGGTTAACAACGGCATTCAGATGGCCGTGTTCAATTCCTGCCGCGGGGCCTACGGCGACCCCTCAGACATCGGCGAGGACAGTTCGGAACGCAATTTAACCGCAGCCTTAATCAAGCGGGGCATTCCGGCAGTGCTAGCAATGGCAGAAAGCATTCCCGACGATGTAGCCCTAACTCTGACACGGCTGTTTTACCGCAACCTGAATCAAGGCTATCCAGTCGATCTCAGCCTGAGTCGGGCCAGGGCGGGACTAATTTCTGCCTACGGTTCTCACCAGTTATACTGGGCTTTGCCGATTCTCTACCAGCACCCGGACTTTGACGGCTATCTGACGGGCGCCCCAGCCCAAAGCGGGCCATCCGGTTCTCCGGTGCCAAATTTAATCCTACCCCCGACGCCGCCGGTGGCAGGGGGTACAGAATGGAAGGCGCCACCTGCACTCTCGACGATCGCCCCATACCCGCCAACCGCAGCCAATCAACCGCAGGAGTCAGACACAGATGACGGCGAAGTCTGGGAATATTTTCCCGACCAATTAAAAGAGCGCAGGGATTGGGTTCACCAGAGCGATCGATCTTCTGCTGCTAATTCACCGAACTCTATTCCTAATTCTGAGTCGGCGGCGATCCAAGCAACTCGGGTAACTACACCGACTCCGAAATCGTTAAAACAATCGGGATTGCAAAAATGTCTGGTAGTGATGCTTTGCTTGTTGCCCGTTGCTGTGAGTGCTGGCTTGTTTGGGTGGCGGCACTCACAGCAACGAGGCACGAAACCAGAAGAGTTACTGCCGGCGGTACGGACTCCTCTGTCGCAAAATTACTTGCAAGAAGGCCACCAAGCAAAATGAAGAAGGAAGAAGGCATCAAAGAGTTCGCTTAGTCTAAAAGGAAGGATGAAGAGCAACACAGCCAGCTTGATTGCAAGCTGTATTTTACGTTTCATTTAAGTGAATTTTACTCAGAAGCAACAACCGATCGCGATCCTGAGTTTGGGCTAGCTTGCTCGGGAGCGAAATTAACTGCGGTTGTCCTTGGCAATTCGCGATCGGCTGCTGCTCGATCGCATCTGGGACGAATGCTCGATCGACAGTTGGGCGCCTACTCTCTTGACGAAAAACTCGGTTTCTTCCTAGATACGCAAATTTCCCAGCTTCTGATTTTGGGTAGCAACCGGGTTGATGAGGGTAAGTGCTAATTTGTGTTGAAACCAATATTTAAGCTGTACTGCATTTAAGTCGGTCTTTTTCAATTCCCCTGTGGAAATAACGTCAAATTCTCTGGCTTGGGGCCCTTTGAGGGCGATTTTCCCGATCGCCCCCTCGGAGTCTACTGAGAAAGTAGCGAAGGTTGAAGAGTGGCGCCGCCCGATCGCGCAATGAAACAAATCCCTCTACAGCATTTAAATTGTATATTTTAATTCCCTATTCCTTGTTCTTGTCCCCCATCCGCTTCTCCCCCTCGAACATCACAGACAATAGAACTCTTGCTCTCGTCAAATTTACCCCCCGCAAGTCCCCTCGAACTTCGGGGGGAAACAAGAATAATCTTACCCCCTCCCCGAACTCGCTCTGAGGGCTGGGGTGTGGTGCTTTGTATTTTTGCAAGAGATCTAATGTTTTTGGTGCAGCAGCTAATTCCTCTGGTGGTGGCTGCACGATGTTTCTGCCGCCACGCCCATTAAATCGGGTTTTAGCGAAAACCCTTTCAACGAACAGGTGAAATTTCCTTGATTTTTTTACCGGATTACCTTCCCCGGACTGCGTTCTGTGAAAGTTATAGCAGATGTTGAAGGAAGAAGGAAGAAGGAAGAAGGAAGAAGGAAGAAGGAAGAAGGAAGAAGGAAGAAGGCTATAAAGGCTGCGCTCTTGGGGTAAAAAGAAGTCTGAACTCAGAAGTCAGAAGCAATCGACTCCATGGGGAAATGGCCATTAAGAGCGTCCTAACCGTCAGGGTGGATGCGCTATATATGCCGAACACCTTAATAGAAGATTGCTCTTCGGTATTTGGGGTTTTGAGGGGATTTACCGCCCGAAAAACAGGGTTTACAAGTAGGTGGCAGCGGTATCGAGAACAAGTGCTGCCTCGCCTTGTTGAGGTAAAATTTAACCCCGCGCCGGTAATTGCTGGCGGCAGATTTGCCTGTGTCGCGCCCTAGGTATTTTCATTCATCGGTGCTTTGGTTTTTACCTTGAGCGCAGACTGGATCGGGGATTGGTGAAAGTTGGGAACAGACTTTACTGTAAAAAAGTAAAGCATTTAATTTGCGACAATAATTCCTCCCGCGATCGCGCCCTTGAGGCTTAGGCAAGCATCACCTCCGAGCAGCAAATAGATCGGCCTTCGAGCATCCTTACTTGCACCCCCGGTTTTGAGGCCGCAAAAATTTATCCAGAATCTTATATTCCGAATTCTTAGTATTGACAGTGAAACAAAGTTAATCTAATGTGTTGTAATTGATATAAGTAAAGTCCAATAAGCGAGGTACGGTCAATGGCAGAAACAGCTACAGCACCCTTAACAGGAAAAGGTCTGCTTCAAAAAATCAAAGGCAGCGATTTGCCGCGCAGAGAACTTGCAAAGCTTTGCGGCTACTTCACCGTCAGCAAAAGTGGAGAAACCCGGATTAACTTGGCTGAGTTTTACGATGCAGTGTTAGCTGCTAAGGGAATTGAGCTAGAGAAGTCGAAAGCAGACGGACGCGGACGAGAAGCGAGTTATCGCGCTAGCGTTCACAAGAATGGCTCGATCGTGATCGGGGCAAATTATACCCAAGAAATGGGATTAAAGCCAGGTGACGAGTTTGAAATTAAACTCGGATACAAGCACATTCGCTTGATTCAGATCGATGTGGACAGAGCGGATGTGGAAGTGGAAGAAGAGGAGGATACAGAAGAATAGAGGATATATCGATGCAGTCTGCCGATAGCAAGGCGGCTGGATTTGATATTCGCTACACGAGTATTTGCGCGCCAACCTTCGATTTAACTGATGAGCTGTCTTGACTATTTCTATTTTCTCTTGTCCCGCAAAGACTACAGTGCCTCTGAACTTCGCAAAAAGGGGCAAGAGAAAGGTTTTGGCAATGAGGAAATATTGGAGGCGATCGCGCAAATTCAAGACCGAGGCTATCAGTCTGACACTCGCTTAGTGGCAAACTCGATCGCCTCTGCTGCGGGCAAATACGGAAAATCGGCCGTCAAGCGCAAGTGCCTGCAAAAAGGAATTACTAGCGATTTGTTCGATCGAGTCTGGGAAGAAGAAATTGCCGAAAATCTGGACTCGGAAGCCGCAAAACTCGCCGAATTAAAAGCCAAAGTCATGCGGAAATACAAGATCGAGGCTTGGAGTAAAGTAGATCCGAAAACCAAGGG
>NZ_JAHRFA010000071.1:0-38856 GCF_020883045.1 Microcoleus sp. CAWBG58
TTAATCGTTCACTGTTCATTTAAGGAGTGGATAGGTTTTCTTTTTCACCCTCATTCTCTCCCAGCGCGGTGGCTCTAGTTCTTCTTTTGCCACCGTTCTCATCTTTGGTTAGTCTAAACTACAGTAAGTCTAGATCCCCCTAAATCCCCCTTAAGAAGGGGGACTTTGAAAAGACTCCTGTCCCCCCCTTAAGAAGGGGGGCTAGGGGGGATCTAGACTTAATAGTCAAACAAGAGTCTCTGACTAGGTTTGACCTTAAGTTGACACCAATGAACACTGCTGTGTTCTTACTAATTTCAACGTCTCCTTACTAATTTCACTCTGTTTTCTTCTTACTCGCCGTAGCAGTCGCCGCCTTCTTTGCAGTAGTTGTTTTCTTCGCCGCCGTTTCCGACTTCGCCGCAGTCGTTTTCTTCGCAGTAGTTGTTTTCTTCGCAGCAGTTTCCGACTTCGCCGCCGTAGTCTTCTTCGTAGTAGTTGACTTCTTCGACTTGCTAGATTTTCCGCCGCCTGCTGCTTCTTTTGCTGCTAACAAATCCAGGGCTTTTTGTAAGGTGAAATTCTCCACAGATTCATCCTTGGCCAAAGACGCATTGATATCGCCGTGTTTGACGTAAGGGCCGTAACGGCCGTCGTAAACATTGATCATTTCTCCTGATTCTGGATGCGCGCCCAATTCCTTTAATGGTGTCGTTGATTTGCTGCCGCGAACGGCTTTCGGTTGCGCTAACATTTCTAAAGCCCGATCGAGCGTTATAGTCAAAACATCATCAGGCGGCTTGATCGATCGATAATCCTTACCAACCTTACCCTGGTCGTGCACCACATAAGGGCCGTACATCCCCAAATTAGCCTGCACCTTAGCCCCCGTATCCGGGTGAGTCCCCAACAACCGAGGTAGAGTCAACAAACTCACCGCCATATCAACCGTCACGCTATCCTTATCCGTCCCCTTCGGTAAAGAAGAACGCTTCGGTTTCTTGTTCGTTTCCGAAACATCCCCCAACTGAACGTAGGGGCCGTAATTGCCAATCAGCACATAAATCGGTTCCCCAGTGTCCGGGTGCAAACCCAATTTTTCCGGGCCTTCAGTTTTTTGCTTTAACAGAAAATCGACTTTTTCCGGGTCTAAATCTGCCGGAGTCAAATCCTGGGGAATCGATGCTTTCACCTGGCCTTCTTCGTTTTCAGATTCGAGGTAAGCGCCGTATTTACCGATGCAAACTTTGGCTGTGATATTCTCCAATATCACAGTTCGGGCAACTTTCGCGTCAATCTGACTTTCCTGTTCTTTAACTTGGGTTGCGAGTCCCGTTTCCCCTGTATAAAACTTTTGCAAATACGGCAACCATTTCGCCTCGCCGGTGGCAATTTCATCCAGGGTTTGTTCCATGCGGGAAGTAAAACCCGTGTCTACTAAATCCGGGAAATGTGTTTCTAATAAAGTCGTGACAGCAAAAGCGGTGAAGGTGGGAATTAGCGCGTTAGCTATTAATTTCGCATAACCTCGATCGACAATTGTACCGATAATACTCGCATAGGTACTCGGACGGCCCACACCTTCACTTTCCAACATCTTCACCAGAGAAGCTTCGGTATAGCGGGCGGGAGGCTGAGTTTCGTGCCCAATTGCTTCTAAATCCTTGCAATTAGGCTTATCCCCCACCTTCAGCGCCGGCAAAATCACCTCTTGGTCTTCCAGCGCCGCATTCGGGTCGTCGGAACCTTCCACGTAGGCGCGCAAAAAGCCTGCAAAATCGATGCGTTTGCCGCTGGAACGGAAACCGGCATCTTCTACCTGAGTCAGTACCGTGACGTGAGTTTGGCGCGCATCGGCCATTTGAGAAGCGACAGTCCGCTTCCAAATCAAATCGTAGAGGCGGAAGTCAACGCCATCTAGCCCGGTTTGCTGCGGAGTCCGAAAAGTGCTGCCGGCCGGACGGATAGCTTCGTGGGCTTCCTGGGCGCCTTTACTTTTGGTCGTGTATTTGCGCGGTTGGGGGCTGAGGTATTCGCTACCGTACAGTTCTTGCACGCAACTGCGGGCGGCGGTAATTGCCTGTTCGGACAAATGCACCGAATCCGTCCGCATATAGGTGATAAAACCGCGTTCGTACAAACTTTGGGCGATTCGCATGGTTTCCCGCGCACCCAGCCTCAGCTTGCGGTTAGCTTCCTGCTGTAAAGTCGAGGTCGTAAACGGCGGTGAAGGTTTGCGAGTGACTGGCCGTTCTTCGATATTCCCGACAGTCCAAGGCTTATTTTGAATGCGCGAGAGTAAAGCCCGCGCCTGTTCTTCGTTTAGCAACAGTACGCGGCGGCCTGCGGTAATTTGTCCGGTATTTTCATCGAAATCGCTACCGTTGGCAACTTTTACATTCCCGACTGTCACGAGTTTCGCGTCAAACGCACCCCCCTGTCCCCCCTTACCAAGGGGGGTAGGGGGGGTCAAAGTTGCTTTTAAATCCCAGTAGCTACCTTGGCGGAAAGCGCGGCGTTCCCGTTCCCGGCGTACCAATAGCCTTACTGCGACTGACTGGACTCGCCCTGCGGACAAACCCCAGGCGATTTTCTTCCACAGTAGCGGAGAGAGGGTGTATCCGACGAGTCGATCGAGAATTCGGCGAGTTTCCTGGGCCTGTACCACTCGATTGTCGATATCGCGACAGTGAGTTAAAGCGTCGCGGATAGCTTCGCGGGTGATTTCGTGAAACACCATCCGCTTGATAGGAACTTTGGGTTTGAGGATTTGCAGCAAATGCCAAGAAATGCTTTCGCCTTCCCGGTCTTCGTCAGTGGCTAGAATCAGTTCTGTAGCTTCTTTTAGCGCGTCTTTGAGTTCTTTAACAATTTTCTTTTTATCTTTGGGGACAACATAGAGGGGTTCAAAGTCTGCCTCCACGTTGACGCCGAGTTGTGCCCATTTTTCACCTTTGACGGCTTCTGGTATTTCTTCGGCGGAGGATGGGAGGTCGCGCACGTGGCCCATAGATGCCTCTACCCGGTACGTAGAGGGCAAGAAGTTGCGAATGGTACGGGCTTTGGTGGGAGATTCGACGATAACTAAAGTTGACATGGCATCTTTTTATATATGGATGGCGGCGCAGTTAGAGTGTCTAATTTACAGAGTGTAGGTCGGATGTCAAGACTTAGGGGAACTTTAGGGGATGATTTCAAATTACCTTAATGTTTAACTTACTGCCGATCGGGTTGCAGGTCACAAGCTGATGGGATTTTACTGCTTTTGGGGCAAAGACTGGGAACTCTTGTCTCTGGAAGATGCACTGAATGTCTCTCACCTGACTCTAGCAGAATTGGCGGTAACTGGATGCTGAGAGTGTTGGATGCGGGCGGATGGTTCCTCTGTTGTAGATTGTAGATTTTAGATTTGAGATTGGGCAAGATTTGATGGTTTCCCGGCAAAAAAGACTGGAAATGCGATCGAGAATTGGTCGAATAGTCGATCGCACTCACCAGTTAACATCAGATATTGTGCGACTTATTGATAGCATTTTGGGTATAAATAATTTAGAATTGCTATAATATGGCGTTGAAGTGGATATTCGATATTATTAGAATAATCAAACTTATTGTATGAAGTTTTGACCGACCGCAGATGTAAGGCTGACAGACACAAATAAACGCAGATGCTTTTTAAGAAGCGATCGAATCTTCTGTATCAGAACAGTCGGTCGCAAATTCAGCAAGTTTGAAATAATTCAGGTGCGTCGCTATGAGATTTTCGATCTTTGTTAGGGATTATATCGGAATGATTTAACCGCAGAGAACGCAGAGGGCGCAGAGAAAGAAGAGAGAGATGAATAATTCCGATGCTACCGGATTTGATATTATTCATAGCGACACACTCTACAAGTAAAGTAGTTTAATCCGATTTAACACATAACTTTTATGGCATTTGAATTCGACCATATCTTCATTTTAACTGATATTGGTGCCCCGATCGCCGATCGCCTATCATCGTTCGGTTTAGTCGAGGGTTCGTCTCGCATCCACGTTGGACAAGGTACCACCAATCGCTGTTTCTTTTTCCATAACGCGATGTTAGAACTGTTGTGGGTGCGCGATCCAGAAGAAGCACAATCTGAGCCAATTTATCGGACTCGTCTTTGGGAGCGATCGACAAATCGGAACAATGGCGTCTGTCCTTTTGGCATCTGTTTGCGTTGGGCTACAGGTTCTGAGGACACTGTAGCCTTTTCTAGTTGGGCATATCATCCGCCCTATTTACCTGAAACAATCAACATCGCGGTAGGCACAAATAGTGATAATTTAACTGAACCGATGCTGTTCCAAATTCCCTGGGGAAAACGTCCAGATTCATCCTCTGCTGAGAAATTACAGCCCCTGAATCACGCTGTTGGCTTCCGCGAAATTAGTCGTGTAGAATTAGTCAGTCCTGCTGCGAATAATCCCTCACCAGAACTGCAAGCAGTAATTGATACAAATCAGGTCAAGTTACGAGTCGGAACCGAGTATTTTGTGGAACTTGGTTTTGATGGAGAAGTGCAGGGAAAACTGCTAGATTTCCGACCTGGATTGCCGCTGATTATTAGTTGGTAGCGTGAATCGGCAACCTACTCCTATAGCTGAAAGCGATTTTATGTATGACAAAAATATTGTCACTATTTCTATTCTATGGACTGTTGATTTAGTTGTAAAATAACCCTTGTAGTCTCGAGAGTATCATTCGATTAAAAATAAAATTGACTGGCAGTTCAGGCAATTGCGGCCAGGATAATTTTACCATTAACTGTTACATTTTTTATCGATTCCCCAGTCATCGATCGCAATCCTCGCACCAATTCCTCCATAGCCACAGCAACCGCTTTTATTTGAACTCCAGATGGACATAACATCGAAGCTATTTGTCACATCCCTATTTAACCTCATTTAACCTCAACCGAAGCAGTTGAAAACGAACTTTCAAAATCAACGCAAGCAGCGACGATTGACGTACACCCTGCCACCTCCGCCGATTTGGATCTGTTAATATATTATTGGGTCAGTGCTAAAAATATGCCAAAAATAAAGGTAGATGAAATGATGTTGAACCTCCGCCCGGCGACCTCCGCTGATTTGCCTATGCTACAATATTGGGATGAGCAACCTCATGTGATTAATGCAGATCCTAACGATGATTGGGGTTGGGAAATAGAACTCGATCGCACTCCTGACTGGAGGGAGCAATTAATTGCTGAAATTGATGGCCGTGCGATCGGATTTATCCAGATTATCGATCCAGCACTTGAGGATAGTCACTACTGGGGCGATTGCGAACCGAATCTACGGGCGATCGATATCTGGATTGGAGAAGAGACAGATTTGGGCAAAGGCTACGGCACACAAATGATGCAGCTTGCACTGACTCGATGTTTCGCCGACTCTGCTGTGACGGCTGTACTCATCGATCCGCTTGCTAATAATACCCGCGCCCACCGCTTCTACGAACGTCTTGGCTTTCAATTTGTGGAACCGCGACAGTTTGGTGACGATGACTGTTTTGTTTATCGCCTGAAACGGGCAGATTGGCACTCTGAAATTGCGATCGACAAAGCCAAGTTGTAATAGTTTAGTTCGGACACTCATCTGTATTCTGCATATTTCGATCGACGCTCACAATTTATTGAACCAGGGGCGATCGAGCAAATGTTGGGAAATCCGCATTAAACTGATGAAATTAACCAACAACATTTAACACGCATTCAGGATTTTAACATGACAGAGATCGTACTTTATATCGCAACCAGTCTGGACGGTTATATTGCCCGCAAAGACGGTAGTATTGATTGGCTTACAGCTTTTGAGACGCACGAAACTGACCACGGGTATGGTGAATTTTATCAGGCGATCGATGGATTGGCTATGGGGCGCAAAACCTACGAACAGGTGTTGGGCTTTGGCGAGTGGCCGCATTCCGGCAAGCCATCCTACGTTTTTACCCACCAAAGCCGATCGCCCGATCGCGATGATGTGTTATTTACCTCCGCAACTCCCGATCGATTTCTGCACGAAATGGAGTTGCAAGGACTCAAACGAATTTGGCTAGTTGGAGGCGCAGAATTAGTCGCCTCATTCCTCCAATATCAACTAATTGATGAATACATTTTGTCCATCGCACCGATCGTGTTAGGCGAAGGAATTCCCTTATTCTTGCCATCTCCCATGGAAATGAAATTAAAGTTAATAGAAGTAGAGAAGTATCCTACTCAGTTAGTCCAAGTAAGATACACCAAATAAAAAAGACATAGAATAGACGATTTTATTTGGGAGTTTAAGGCTTTAAAAGTATTGCCAGAAACTGCAACAGCAGAAATTTTAAACTATTGCTCAGAAATCCAGATAATTTATCCGAATAACGATCGCGATTTAGTCTCAAGTCACAACGATTTGAAACCACACAATATTTTTATTGCACATTTTTACCATCGTTCAATGAAATATACCGCAATTGATTGAGAAGGCAGAACCATGATTGAGACGACTAATCTTCAACTACTCCCCGTCGAACGGATTCACATCAAGGCTTTTTTGAGCAGTAAAAGCGAGCTGGCAAAACTTTTGCAAGTCACAGTACCTAGTAACTGGCCGCAGTTCCCTCACGCATTTTCCCTCCCTGAGGATGAATCCTTACCGCTTCCTAATGGTTGGAATGGATATTTTTTTATTCACCCGCAACAGGGAGTGCTTGTGGGCAATGGAGGTTTCAAAGGTCAACCAAATGAGTCGGGCATTGTAGAAATTGGGTATGAAATAGCTGCCGAATATTGGAATCGCGGATTGGCAACTGAGGCAGTACAGGGGCTAATTGACTATGCTTTCGATCGCGAACAAGTGCGAGCAGTCAATGCTCATACTTTGGGTGAAACTAATGCTTCCAATCGGGTATTGCAGAAGGTGGGGATGCGGTTTGTATCCGATGTTCCTCATTCTCAATTAGGTACAATCTGGCTGTGGCAGATCGATCGAGCTACAGTTGACAGTTGACAGTTGACAGTTGACAGTTGACAGTTGACATTTAAGATTGTAGAGACGGGTTCGCGGGCGATCGCAAATATCAGCGATAACACCCGTAAACCCGATGCAATTGGGAACTTTTAAGCTCGCAAATCGCCTAAAGCTTTCAATGCAAATTGTGGCAAAGCCAACATCCGGCGCCAGCGCCAAGGTTCTTGATAAAGCCGGTACAACCATTCTAAATGATTGTCGCAAAACCACGCCGGGGCGCGGTCTTTTGTTCCCGCCCAAATATCAAAACTGCCGCCAACTCCCACCCAAATTGACTGCGGGCAAAGGTGGCGGTGTTCGGCAATCCAAAACTCTTGGCGCGGCACTCCCAAGCCGACAAAAATAATTTTTGGCTGCATTTGTTTGAGGCTTTCACATAATTCTGTTTCTTCACCAGCAGAAAGATAGCCGTGTTGAGCAGAAATCGACAATCGATTAACTTTTTGCTGCCAACTTTCCGCCGCCTTCGCCGTGACTCCGGGCGCACCTCCAAAGAAAAATATCGGTTCGGAATTCGGCAATTTTCCGGCCTGTTGCAGCAGCGATTCTGCTAGTTCAATCCCCGGAAACCGCTGGGCTGATTTGCCCCGCATTCGCAAATACAGCACTACTCCAGAACCGTCGGGTATCACGAGCTCGGCAGAGCGAATTACATTGGCTAAAGCCGGGTTTTGCTCGGCTTGCATTGCCATTTCAGCATTCAGCGTCACGACGTGAGTGCCTAACCCTTGATGCAGGCGCTCTATCAGCCAACCTGCATAATCGTCTAAGATGTGAACTGGTAGTCCCAGTACTGAAAATTGCGAGCGCGATCGATCCATATTTCTTTACTTTGAGATTCCTACATACCTAGTTGTTTAAATTAGCTTAGTTTGGCGATCGCTCCTACACAAGTCTTGAACGTCCAAAACCCGATTTTTGCCACCAAAAGTCTGTTAAGTCATCATTCCGTGGCCGATAAACCGGGTTTTGTACGAGACGCAATGCGTCACTGAGTTAGAGTTGTGGTCTAAATTACGCGCGTGCGAAGCTATCCCTCTTCGTGAATCGCCCCTTAGCGTTCAATTTTCTTTACAGAGCCGTCAGCGTACCATTCCATCGGCACGAGTTCAATTTTACCATTAATTTTCACTGTAGAGTAGACAATTTTTACCAAAGGAACGCTGTTGTTATTGTTGTTGCGGCTAGACATGGCAAATACCTTGTGATGTTTGCAGAACTTGAGAAATGATAGAAACTCTGATATATTTAAAAGTCTATTCACCGCAAGTCGGCTCGCATCAGGAAAACTAAGGAAAACGAAATGGCGATCGCAACAACCCAGCGGCAAATCCGGTTAGATTATTACTACCAGCAAATCAAAACCGTCATCCTCAAACGCCAGAACCCAATAACCGGTTTGCTGCCGGCGAGTACCGCCGTTAACGCCCACGGCGACTACACCGATGCCTGGGTGCGCGACAACGTGTACAGCATTTTGGCAGTTTGGGGTTTGGGTTTAGCTTACCGCAAAATTGATGGCGATCGCGGTAGAACATTTGAACTCGAACACAGCACAGTCAAACTAATGCGCGGCTTAATGTTTGCCATGATGCAGCAAGCAAGCAAAGTCGAACGTTTTAAAAATACTCAATTGCCCCTAGATGCCCTGCACGCTAAATACAATACTCAAACCGGAAATATTGTTGTGGGCGATGACGAGTGGGGACATTTGCAGTTAGATGCTACATCTATATTTTTGTTGATTCTTGCTCAAATGACGGCTTCGGGATTGCATATAGTTTTTACAATCGATGAAGTCAATTTTGTCCAAAATTTAGTTTACTACATCGGTAGAGCTTACCGCACGCCCGATTACGGGATTTGGGAAAGAGGTCATAAAATTAATCGCGGTAATGCCGAATTAAATGCCAGTTCTGTTGGCATGGCAAAAGCAGCGCTGGAAGCAATAAATGGATTGGATTTGTTCGGAGTTAACGGTTGTCAAGCATCAGTAATTCACGTTTTGCCGGATGAAATTGCTAGAAGCCGCATCACTTTGGAATCGCTTTTGCCTCGCGAATCTAGTTCAAAAGAAGTAGATGCTGCTTTATTGAGCGTGATTAGTTTTCCTGCTTTTGCTGTGGAAGACAAAGAATTAGTAGCACGGACTCGCAATAAAATTATTGACAAATTGCAGGGAAATTACGGCTGCAAGCGGTTTCTGCGGGACGGACACCAAACAGTTTTAGAAGATGCCGATCGCCTGCACTACGAACCGACAGAATTAAAGCAGTTCGAGAATATAGAATGCGAGTGGCCGCTATTTTTCACTTATCTGCTCTTGGACGGTATATTTGAGGGAAATCAAGCCCAAGTCGAAGAGTACCAGCAGCGTCTGGCATCTCTGGCAGTCGATCGCGCTGGTTTACCGCTCCTACCAGAATTGTACTACGTCCCTAGCGTAAATATAGAAGCCGAAAAATTAAATCCCCGCAGTCAGAAGCGCTTGCCCAACGAAAATGTTCCCCTAGTTTGGGCGCAAAGTTTGTATTTTCTCGGTCAATTGCTGAACGAGAAATTAATTGCAGTGGGCGATATTGACCCGCTAGGAAGGCATCTGTCAGTCGGCCAGCAAAGAGAACCTTTAGTCCAAATTGCCCTGTTAGCTGAAGACGAAGATTTGCAAGCAGAATTAGCAGCTAACGGCATTGCAGCCCAAACGCCCAAGCAAGTAGCACCAATTCAAGTCCGCCAGACGAAGGAACTATCGGCTATTTACGCGGAGATTGGACGCAACGATCCCCTAGGCTTAACCGGTCGCCCCGTGCGCCGTTTGCGGAGTTTGACGACTTCCCGGGCGTTCAAAATTCGCGGAGAGGCGATCGTATTTCTCCCCTCATTTTTGGACAGAGAAGAATTTTACCTAACTCTAGACTACCATTTTCTAGTATCTAAAATCCAAAGTGAAATCGCTCACATTCACCGCCACTGGTATCAGTTGGGACGCCCCACAGTAACCCTGATGTTAACTCATGCGATGCTGGAAACCGGCCGGGAAGCCCTGCTGGAATTGATGAAAGAACTCCGCAACGGACACTCAGAAAATACGCCAGTCAAACTCGGAAATCTCAACCAATTAATGCTGACGGCTAGCACCGAGAGAATTGATTTCATGCACGATTTTGAATTCACGGAATCTCCGGTAACAGGTGCAATCGAAACCCGCAACTATCTAGGTTACAATCCAGAAAAAACTTGGCCTTTGGGTCACACCCAAGAATTCAAACTAGAGTGCGAAACTAATACTAAATTGTTGCTCGCCAGCCTGCGCGGTTCAGAAAACTTGTACGAACAAATAGAGCTGCTGCACACATTAATTCGACTAAAAGGACTAAATTTTGATACAGGATTTGGGGGTGCTGAAGCAACAGTAAAAGTTGTGGATTTGCTCAACGAAGTTTATACAAAAGCGGGAGAAAGTTCGCAATCAAAAATCCCATGGGCAGTCATCCGCCATGCTGCTGGATTGCTGGACAAGGTTGATATCAGCTTGTCGGATGCGGTAACAGACATTTTGGTGCGACAAAAACAAATTGCTGTGGGGAAAGCCTACAGCGAAGATTCGGTGATTTCGCGGCCTGGTTCTTACATGGAAGTGATGGACAAAATCCGCCAATTCTGCGGAGAAGACATTCGCGATCGAGTTCTCACCCAAGAAGTTATTATCTATCTCAGCGTCCTAATTAAAGCCGAACCGCAGTTATTTAAAGGTCTGCTGACACTGAGAGTTAGCTACTTTATTTTGTTGTTAACCAGCGAATTAGCCCGCGAATTGGGAGTTACGCAAAATGAAGCTTACGAACATTTAATGCAGCTAAGTCCCTTTGAAATCAAAAATCGCCTGCGCCAAGTGTTGACAGAATACGAGGAAATGAATCAAATCCTCAAAGAACAAGAATCTCTGCGCGTCAAACAGCCGGAAAAAGATATTGAATGGGTAGTCGCGGCAGTTGCGGAAGAACCACAAATGCCTGCGGGAGGATGGCGTCGCAAGCGGCAAATGGAAGGCGCAGTCAATCGCGTACCGAAGGATTTTTATCCGAGTGTTTGGGGACTGCTGCGGCACTGTAAAGGCTTGATTATTGGCGATAAATTAGAGCGCCGCAATCGATTAGATAGCGAACTTATCTTATCAGAAATGACCCCTGGTGAAAAGAATTTCGCGCTGCAAATCGAGCATTTGCTGAACAAGATTGTGGCGCCGGAATACCGGCAAGTGAATATTGAAGCGCTGATGGAATTATCTGCGATCGCCCAGCGCAATCCAGAATTGAAAGTAGAAGAATACATCGTTTTAGATGTGTTAGTCGGTCACGCCGTGCGCTTGAATTGGCAGGGAAAACACCCAGAAAGAGCCGATAAATACGACGAAGATAAAGCAGCGGCTTGGCCAGCTTTTTATAATACTTCGCCCTACGTTTGTGCGAGTCACGTGCTCCAGGCTTTCCAATTTTTGACAAAGTTTGGATAGATAGAGTTTGTAGTAAGGACTTCAGTCCTTTCTTTACCAATTCATCACTAAGGACTAAAGTCCTTACTACAAACCTATTCCAGCACCTTACTAAAATCGAATTGTTTGCGCTTTAGCTAATGGGCCCAATACTTTAGGAAGGTAAGGTAATATAGATTTATGAATTAGCCGCGGCTGAACATGAAACTACCCGATCGCATCACAACCTATAAATACCCGATCAAAAGTCAGGTAGAACTCGAAGCGGAGTTTAATAGCCTTGCAGAAGAATGGCGCGCCCAGACAGGGATGCTGTCATTAGTTGCACAAAAGTCAATGCACCCAGCTTATCAAAGAATTATTGGCATGGGACAGCCTGTTGTACCGTTAATTTTTCGGGATCTCGAACAAAAACCCGATCATTGGTTTTGGGCGTTGAGGGCAATTACTGGTAATAATCCGGTACAACCAGAACAGCGCGGTCGAAGGTCACAAATGGCTCAAGCATGGATACAATGGGGAAAAGAACACGGTTATGAATGGTAAGCTGGAATACAGAATATTTGCAATAAAATAATGTCAGCTATTAGCTCAACTACCCGCGTCATAATCAAAGCATACTTAGAGGTTTTCATCGAAAATCTTGTCAATGAATACAGAGGACGGCTAATCCCAAAACTTGATATTCCAGCAGCATATTTATCATGCAAATCTTCTAAAGGTCAATTGAAACCGTTTCAAGCTGCTATTATGCCCTCAGAATTGCTGCGGATTAACGAGTTTGAAAGAGGTTTCAGCAGCAGCTTGGGTACAACCTATGAAGAATGTGCAAAACTCATTGCTTTGGAACATCACCAAGAAGCAAGCAGAAGCTATGAAATTTCGGGCGAAGTTAGCATAGAGGCTGTCAATGAAATTGAGCGCCAGATAGCGCTATTTGAGCAGTCAGCAGACAAGAGTGCAACTAAACCTGATTTTGAGAAAATGATCCAAGCTGTTCTTGAGGCTCAAAAAACTAACCATTTAGTTAGGCGATCGGTCAAAGCAGATTTGTACGTGCTATCCCATGACGGGAGGAAATTTTTCTTTGAAATCAAAGGGTCAAAACCCAACAAAGGACAATGTTTGGAGGTAATTCAACGGCTGCTGAGATATCATTTACTGTGCGGGCAGTCTCGCCCCGATGCTCAATCCTATTATGCTATGGCTTACAATCCTTACGGGCCAAATCGTTCAGATTATAAATGGTCAGTGGCAAGGAAGTATACGCCTTTTGAACAAGCTGTAATTATGGGACATGAGTTTTGGAATATTATAGGAGGAGAGACTGCTTACGAAGAACTTTTGGATATATATCAAGAAGTCGGGCGGGAGAAGGGTAAGCATATGCTTGATGCTCTGGCGTTTGGATTTTAGTAAAGTATGAGTTTATTCAGCTTTCTCTTTTCAGTTCACTAATATTTTAAATAGTTTAGGATAAATAAAA
This sequence comes from Microcoleus sp. CAWBG58, assembly GCF_020883045.1. Taxonomy (NCBI): domain Bacteria; kingdom Bacillati; phylum Cyanobacteriota; class Cyanophyceae; order Oscillatoriales; family Microcoleaceae; genus Microcoleus; species Microcoleus sp. CAWBG58. The sequence continues at coordinate 13,005 of NZ_JAHRFA010000071.1, forward strand.
GTGTTACAGCAACTTCATGAATTATTAGCATTTGTTTTAGAAAAAGAAGTAGGACTCCCTGCTAGAAAGTCTCGCTCTTTCGCCGGCCACTTTGCGGAGTTAGAAGAATTTTTTAACTTAGAAGCAGAAACACTTATAAACGGCATCAGGAGTATATCTGGCAAAATAGCGCTCAGATTTACTCCCGATGAGATAGAACGCATTTTAGCATTTATATCTTCAGGCAAACTTTCCCTGCAACTTACTATCGCTGAAAATTTTTTAGGCAGTATTTGTCGGGATTTTACTGGGCGACAGCTAGCTATGGTTGAAAATCTGACTTTAGGAAAAATTCATCTCAACCCATTTTTAATCAGGGCGTTAAATCTCGACACTCCCGAAGAAGTTGTCAGGCTCAATGTTTATATGACTGCTACTAGGTCTATTGTCACTTCAATGGGATTTTTTATTCAAAAACTCTTAATATCTTGCTCGGAAAGTGCAGAAAGTCCACCGGAAGAGTCAGGATGGGATGCCATTAAAACTACCAGTGATGGCGATCGCTGTTGGATACAGGTCAAAAGCGGCCCGAATGATATGGATAAAGACCAGATAGTATATTGGGCTGCGAAAATTGAGGAAAAAATTCAGGAGGGCGATCGCGCTTATATTGGTATAGCTTACGGCAAGAGAACTAATAAGACTGTCACGCTTGGTTTGCTGAAGCAAATTTTGCCCAATTCGGAAATGATTACTTTAATTGGTCGAGAACTGTGGGATTTTGTCAGTGAAGATACTGATTTCACTGTAAATCTGTTTGAAGTTTTGCGTCAGTCGGCCAGTCAAGTTTTAGCACAAAGTTCTATTGCTGATGCTATAGAAAGGTGTAGCGATCGACTGATCGATGAATTTAGCGACAAGTACGGCGAGGGAAGTCAGGGCGTTTTTAACTACATCGCAGATATATTTTGATTTACAGGTTTGCAGCAGCCCGATCGCGCTACTGCAAACCCCTAAACTACAAAACTCCTTTAGAGCTCGGAATCCGACTGGCGCGCCGAGGATCGATCGCCACCGCCATCCGCAGAGCCCGCGCAAATGACTTAAACGCGGCTTCGACAATGTGATGGGAATTCCCCCCCTGCAACTGTCTGACGTGCAGTGTCATTTGAGAGTGGTTCACCACCGCAGCAAAAAACTCTCTCACTAACTCGGTGTCGTAAGTCCCGATCCGCTGAGTCGGAATTTCTAAGTTGTAACTTAAATGAGGCCGTCCCGAAAAATCTAGCACTACTTCAATTAATGCTTCATCCAGCGGGGCGATGAAGTGTCCGAAGCGAGAAATGCCCGATCGATCTCCGACAGCTTTTGCTAGAGTTTGACCTAAGGTAATTCCCACATCTTCGTTCGTGTGGTGGTCATCGATCGCCAAATCGCCGATCGCCTGCACGTCCAAATCAATCAATCCGTGAGAAGCAATCTGCTGCAACATATGGTCTAAAAACGGAATTCCTGTGGAAGCTTTGCAAGTTCCCGAACCGTCGAGATTGAGGCTGACAGTGACATCCGTTTCCAGTGTTGTGCGCTTTACCAAGGCGGCCCTGGCGACTGTATTGCTGGAACTTGGAGGAGGTACAGGAGGGCGATCGATTATTTCCATAATTCGCAATTGGTCATTCATTAGAATTAATTAGTAATTTGGGATTAACACTTTTGTAGCGAAGAGTCAACTGTTATTGCTGTTGTCTGTTGGCAAATGTTGCTGTTGTTTAAAAACTTCGCTTAACTAATAGAGGGCGGGCACGGGGGCACCGCCCCTACCAAATGACAACTGTCAACTGACAAATAAGAGTACCCGCACGGGGACACCGCCCTACCAACGAATAACTGTCAACTGTCAACTGTCAACTGTCAACTGTCTACATTCCCATGATTTCGTAACCGGCATCGACATACAAAACTTGACCCGTAATCCCGCTAGAGAGATTGCTGCACAGAAAAGCCGCAGCATTTCCCACTTCCTGCTGAGTTACCGTCCGCCGCAGCGGGGCCACTTCCTCAACGTGGTGGATCATGTCCAGAATGCCGCCAACTGCTGACGAAGCCAGAGTCCGAATCGGGCCTGAAGAAATGGCATTTACCCGAATATTTAACGGGCCGAGTTCCGCCGCCAGATACCGAACATTCATTTCCAAAGCAGCCTTAGCAATTCCCATGACATTATAATTAGGAACTACCCGCACACCGCCCAAATAAGTTAGCGTGATAATACTGCCGCCTTCGGCCATCAGCGGTTTAGCAGCGGCACAAAGCCGTACCAGGGAGTAAGCGCTAATATCCAAAGCATTGGAGAAGCCTTGACGGGAGGTGTTGCTAAAATCTCCGGAAAGTTCGTCCTTACCGGCAAAAGCCAGACAGTGAACTAGGATATCTAACTTGCCCCATTTGTCGGCGATGGTTTTAAAAGTAGACTCGATTTCGCTTTCGTCTTGGACATTGCAGGGCAGATACAGACTGGGATTGAGCGGTTCCACGAGCTCAGCGACTTTGCGCTCGTGCTTGCCTTTTTCGTCCTTCAAATAAGTTATGCCGAGATTAGCCCCAGCTTTGTGGAGCTGCTGGGCGATGCCCCAGGCGATCGAGCGATTGTTGGCAATGCCCGTAACAAGAGCATTTTTTCCGGTCAAATCTATCATCTGTATTTTTTCTAGAAGCAACTTGCACCGTTCTCGTTGGCTGTATGCGACAACCCCGCCAGTTTAGACACAACTGATTCAGATTTAACTGATTCAGACACAATTGAGACACAATTGAGACACAATTGATATTAATTTTGCTGTGGAGCTAGATGGGGGCGGAATTGAAAAAGTTAAGAGAAGGGCTAGATTTAATCATACAGCGTGTGCTTACCTTAACATTAGATGACAGTAACAGAATCCCTAGAGATTGGAGGTTGGGCAGTATATTTACTCAATAAGGTTAATCGACAAGTTAAAAACTATTGATTAGTACAAAGGATCTCGTCGTGACACATGATAGACCGCTAGCAGCCGTGTTCCGCCAAATCAGCGGCGGGGCTTTTCCGCCCATTGTCGAAAACTTTGAACGGGGCAAGACAATTTTTTTCCCTGGAGACCCGGCTGAGCGCGTCTACGTTCTCATTAGAGGTGCTGTGAAGCTCTCCAGGGTGTACGAAGCAGGGGAAGAAATTACAGTCGCCCTCCTGCGCGAAAACAGCGTATTTGGGGTGCTATCTCTGATTACGGGACACCGATCGGATAGGTTTTACCACGCGGTAGCCTTTACACCGGTGGAATTGATCTCGCTGCCGATCGAACAAGTGGAGAAAGCGCTCAAGGAAGACCCGGAATTGTCGATGGTGATGCTTCGGGGACTGTCATCTCGGATTTTGCAAACCGAGATGATGATCGAAACGCTCGCACACCGAGATATGGGATCGAGACTCGTCAGCTTTTTGTTGATTCTGTGCCGGGATTTTGGTGTGCCGAGTACGGATGGGATTACGATTGATTTGAAGCTGTCCCATCAGGCGATCGCCGAGGCGATCGGCTCGACGCGGGTAACTGTGACTCGCTTGCTGGGGGATCTCAGACAAGAAACAATGATCTCGATTCATAAGAAAAAGATCACAGTTCACAATCCGGTGGCCTTAAGCCAGCAATTCACTTGATGCCGAGAAATTATACGATTTTGGATTTTGGATTCTAGATTCAATCCAAAATCCACAATCTAAAATAAGAAATCGGAATGACTGCTGGATACATCTTAGTATTTGTAATGTTAGTGTTGGGCGGCGTGATCGCTACTGTTAGCGATCGCCTTGGGACGAAAGTCGGCAAGGCTAGATTGAGTTTGTTCAAACTGCGCCCCCGCGATACCGCCGTAGTAGTGACAGTGATGGCCGGCAGCATCCTGTCAGCTATTACTCTGGGCATTTTATTTGCTACTAGCAAGCCGCTGCGAACCGGAGTTTTTAGCATAGACGAGATTCAAAAAAGACTCAACAATGCCCGCAGAGAAATCAAACAAGCCACTCAAGAGAAAAATCGAATTGAAACTGAATTAGCTCAAGCTAGAGCCGCTCAAGCGCAAGCTAAAGCCAATTTAGAGCAAATTAATCAATCGCTGCAAGCAGCTAATGCCGAGCAAGCCAAGACGCAAACAAAATTAAATTTGCTGCGTGCTCAACTTAACACCGTGGAAGCAGCCAAATCTAAAACTGAACAACAGTTAAGTCAGGTAGAAGCGGCTAAATCGCAAACGGAAGAACAGCTTGCTACTGTGGAAGCGGCTAAATCTCAGACAGAAGAACAATTGAAATTGGTGGAAACGGCGCGATCGACTACCAGAGCTCAGCTCGATCGCACCGAGAACCAATTGAAAACAGTTTCAGGTCAAAAAACGACTTTGAGCTCGGAAATCGCCCAACTGCAAGCGGAACGCCAACAGTTAATCGAGCAGCGAGAGCAGGTAAAAACTCAAATTGCTCAGCGGGACAAGGAAATTGCCCAGCGAAACGAAGCAATTGCTGAGCGAGAGGCAGAAATTACGAAACGAAATGCGGCAATTGTCGATCGCAACAAGCTAATTGCTGAGCGGGACAAGGAAATTGCCCAGCGTGCGGAAAATCTCGCCCAGCGCGATCGCATAATTGTCGAGAGGGACAAAGTAATTGCCGAGAGGGAAGCACTCTTGGAAGCCCTCGGACAGCAACAAGCTCAACTCGAACAGCAACAAACTTTATTGCAGCAGCAAATGCAAGTTTTGGAAAGGGACTTTCAAGCCATCCGCGAGGGAACAGTTGCAATCAGGCGCGGTCAAATTTTAGCTGCTGGCGTCGTTCGCATACAAGAACCGGGTACGGAGAGTCGCGCGATCGATCGACTCTTGCAAGAAGCAAATAAAACCACCGTCGGACTGATGCAGCCGGAAAATACTAAGGTAAGAGAGCAAGTTATTCAAATTACTAAAGCGGAAATCGATCAATTAATCAGTCAGATCAAAGACGGTCAAGATTACGTAGTGCGGATTGTCGCCGGCGCTAATTACCTGCGACAAGAAAAGCTAATTAAGGTATTTGCAGAAGCCGAAATCAATCGAGTGGTGTTCCGCGCTGGAGATGTGATTGCAGGGGTTGCTGTCGATCCCGTAGCTTTGCCCGACGAACAGGTGCGACAACAGTTGCAGCAATTGATCGAAGCTTGTCAATTTCGCGCTCGGTTAATTGGTGTTGTCGGCGGTAGAGTCCAAGTTGCGGACAATCGGATTGAAACTTTGGGCGGTTTTGTCGATCGACTGCAACAATACGACAAACCGCTGGAAGTTCGGGCGATCGCCGCTGATGTCACTTACATCGCCGGCCCGCTTAAAATAGATTTAGTTGCTCTGTCAAACGGAGTCGTGGTTTTCCGCACCGGACAACCAGAGCCAGCTAGGGGAGATTTGAAACTTAGATAAGAAGTGCGATCGATCGAATTTTATTAAAAATTTTGGGCGATCGAACCACAATTTTGCTTGACTTTTTCGCGCCCTTGACATATCATTAAATAATGGGAATCCGTGCGACCATATATATAGCAATCGTAGGGTGCATCGCCGCAAAAAATCTGCAAGCAATATCGATAATCTCACAGCGACATACCATACCCAATTAGTAGGGTGCGTCGCCACCAAAAATCTGGAAGCACCACCAACAATCTCACAGCGACGCACCGCACCGCTAACAGAACAAAGAGAGAAACCAAGAATCGATCCCTGAGATATTGACATCAAAGAACAAAAGTTTTCTCAATTAAAATGCAGGAGCGTGCGGTGTAATGTCAAATAATCAAAATGAACCCAGAGAATACGATGCCGTCCGTGGCGGTCAAAATTCAATTCCTGTCAATGCTGCGGTACTCGGAGGCATTCCCGGTGTTAAAAGCCGCTTAGCCTCACCCATTGTCGAAGTGAGAATCGCCGCCCTCTCCGAAGCGCTCAAACATGGAGAAGCTGGTTTAGATGTGATAATTCAAGCATTGCACGATGAATCAATGCAGGTGAAATTTGCTGCCTATTCACTGCTGAAAGGTAGAAATGAGGAGAAGATAAAGCAACATTTACGTAACTATTTTGAATTTGATGTCATCACAGTCGATGCTGAAGGAAAAGAAAACAGTCGCATAAAGTCTTTTGCTCATTACTTCCCTGAAGACTTAGGTAATGGAGTTGTACTAGAAATGGTTTACATTCCTGGTGGCACATTTATGATGGGTTCGCCAGCAACAGAATCAGGTAGCCGGCATCACGAACGTCCGCAGCATCAAGTAACTGTACCAACTTTTTATGCAGGAAAATACCCCATCACCCAAGCACAGTACGAAGCAGTGATGGGAAATAATCCATCGTACTTTAAAGGTGAAAAACGTCCTGTAGAACAAGTAAGCTGGAATAAGGCTGTAGAATTATGCTGGAAACTTTATGAAAAAACAGGCAAGATTTATCGCTTACTTTCCGAAGCAGAATGGGAATATGCTTGTCGCGCCGGAACTACAACACCTTTCTATTTTGGCGAGACAATTACCACGAATTTAGTTAATTATGACGGGCGTTATTCCTTTGCTGGTGCACCGAGGGGACCTTATCGCGAACAAACAATTGATGTGGGGAGTTTTCCTCCCAATGCCTTTGGACTTTATGATATGCACGGTCAGGTTTGGGAATGGTGCAGCGATAAGTGGCGCGATAACTATGACGGTGCGCCGACTGACGGAAGTTCTTGGGAAACTGGAGAAGATAATGACCGGGTGCTGCGTGGAGGTTCGTGGAAGTACGGTGCAGTCTCTTGCCGTGCTGCCTACCGCAAGTACGACTCTGCTGTCTACTGGATCAAAAACAGGGGTTTTCGTGTTGCGGTAGCTTTGGCTGTCCCTTCCTCCCTGTCTTCCCTGTGAGGACTCTTCTCTACTCTTTAGATAGTAGGGTGCGTCGCCATCTACAATTTGCAAATCACATCGACAATCTCACAGCGACGCACCGCCCGCACAAGGGCGAGAGCAACCGAGTTTTTGCGCGGGGTGAAAGAAACCGGGTTTTTTCGATAAATCAAAACTGGGAAGCAAATATTGTGGCAAAAACCAGGTTTCTGATTTGTGCGCGGGGGTCAAAGAAACTGGGTTTTTTCGATAAATTAAAACGGGGAAGCAAAGATTGTGGCAAAAACCTGGTTTCTGATTTTAGGCTTTATATGGCCGCACGGATTCCTATGATGATATAGTATGTCAATCCTGCAAAAAAGTCAAGCAAAATAAGTGCGATCGCCCGCCAAGATTTTGAGACAGTCAAGAATGCAAGTATCAGATTAGATATAGGTTGGCGATTGAGTTGGCCGGCGCTCGATCGCAACTACAAACTTATTAACACAGGACTCATAAATATGATTTTAGGTTTCGATCCGGGGAAAGACAAGTGCGGCATCGCCGTGATGGGTAGAGATAAGAACGTCTGCTACCATCAAGTAGTGCTGTCCGACGAAGCAATATCTACCATTCAATCACTGTGCAAACAGTTTCCCATTGAGTTATTAGTCATGGGAGACCAAACGACTTCTAAAAGTTGGAAACAAAAACTCAGTCAGAGTTTGTCGCCCTTTATAAAAATTGTGCAGATTGACGAGAGATTCAGCAGTCTAGAAGCGAAGGATCGTTACTGGGAAATGTACCCTGCGACGGGACTTTCTCGCTTGATTCCCCAGGGAATGCGGACTCCGCCGCGGCCTGTAGATGATATAGTGGCGATCGTCCTAATTGAAAGATATTTGAACAAACAGTTGACAGTTGATAGTTGACAGTTGACAGGTAGGGGCGGTGTCCCCGTGCCCGCCCTCTTAGTTGACAGCGAGGTTTTCAAGCAAGTTCTAAAAACTTTGGGTTTCGTGCGAAATCCTATTTTTTAGTGCATAAGTGAAATCTACCTAAGTCTGTTGAACCATCCACACCAAAAATCCTAAGATAGTTTCCACGGGAAGCAGGGGATAATCGGTAAGGTCGATCGCCACAGTCGTTCCTGAAAGCTTCAGAAAACGCCATTGAGTGCCGCTGCTGATACAACCGTAGATAGTTGCCATCGGGTGTTCTGCTGCTTCGTTAAAGCGCTGCGCTGCTACCATTTCAGCAATACATTGACCGATCCCTTCGTTCAAATCGGCTTTTTTTGCTTCCACAACTACGATCGCGGGCGCTTCTACGGTAAGCTGTTCGGGCGATTTGCTAATTAAAAAATCGACGTATCCGGTGAGATCGCAACTGGGGTCAACATTGAATTCCCGTCCCGAAAATAAACTGATTTGGCGGTTCATCAAGCGCCGGACTTCTTGCAAAACTGGGTAGACAAGGGCTTCCGATCTCGCTTTTTCTGAACCAACTGCGATCGTCCAAGGCAAATCTTCTAATTCGCTAGTCAATCTCGGACTGGGATTAATTGATTCTACCTCAGGAAAAAACCGAGTTTCCTCCACGATAGTTAATTGAAAGTCTTTTTTAGCTTTAGTAATTGTGAATTGACTGTAAGGCATAATGTGCGATCGCTCTTTATGAAATTGAAAATCCTGTAGACAAGATACGCAAGGTGCACTCTGATTTTTTACTATCGATCGCCCATTTCCTGCAACCAACTCACCAAATCGTCCGCGCTATTAAAATCAAGCACAGCTTCTGTCAAACTATCGATTCGATCGCTAGATAACTGTGCAATTCTAGATTTAATTGACTCATCCAAAGTTCCCAGCTTTCGTTCCAACAAACGAATCGCACTATTAATTTGACGCTGCAAACCCTGCTGTAAACCCATTTCTAATCCTGTTTCCAACATTTCTTCTCTCGACCTTTGCTGATCTTGCATATAAAACACCTGTGCTTCCAATTGATCTAATTCTTTGCGGCTGAGGTTCACAGTATTAGCAATACCAAAAGCTTGCTGAATCGGTGCAGTTGTTTCCAGCGATTCTGGAACCATTTCCAAATTTGGTGCTTCTCTGATAAAATAAATCCACTTGTCAGCTAGAGATTCTAACTCATCAACAGATTTATTAAATTTTGGTAATTCCACAAAAATTAGGGTCATTGTCGGACAGATATAATCAAAATGTTCCTCTTCTTCTCTGAAAGAAAAACGCGAAATGATTTTATTGGTGTTTTCAAACAAAATGAAATCCGTAATTGTGATGGCAATTACTGGGTCTAAACTGAAGTAGCCCTTGCCCCGCGTGAGTTGATTTCCGTAAGCTTTTGCTGCATTGTAGGCAATCCGTTTTTCAAAGGCTTTAACATTCAAAACTTGCATTTCGATAATGACGATCGTCCCGTTATCTAGGGTTGCTTTGACATCTAAATACGAGTCTTTCAATCCCAGAACTTCTCCGGATTGATAAGGATCCAGAATTTGCAAATTTTCAATGGTGGGATTTCCTTGATAAATCAGGGCATTTAAAAAACTGATGAGAATCGGCTTGCTTGATTCGGAAGCAAAGATTTTTTTAAAGGCAAAATCTGTCCTGGGATCCATAAATGTCATGATATTTAGCCCCTATTTATGATTTTGTTTTCCCACTGTTGATAAATGTAAAAAAATTAGGTTTGTAGTAAGGACTTTAGTCCGGCTTATCTTAAATTTGGAAGGACTGAAGTCCTCACTACGAACCTGGAAGGACTGAAGTCCTCACTACGAACCTGGAAGGACTGAAGTCCTCACTACGAACTTGGAATCAACTAACTTTCGCCAACTGTTTATCCTTCACTTCAACTGGTGCAGTTAAAGCTTCTTCCAAATCGGCACAGCCGAGTTTTTCTTCCAGAATTGCCATCACTTCGCGGCCGAAATCATTGGAATTTCGCTGCCAAGCTTCTAAACAAATTTCTCCGAAAAATGAACCCAAAGGTTCGGGATTCCACAGCAATTTGCGGGCATTCCAAGGCATCAAACTCATTGGATCGTAATCGGGTTTGAGAATATCCTGTTTGAAGGCGTATTCTTCTAAAATTGTGTGCGGCTGCAACCCGATGAAGAAAATCGCCGGTTCTACTTTATCGACTCCGAAGATTCGCTCTAATTCTCGGTGATAGGCAATTGTTTGCCGGATGGTTTCAAAGGTTTCGTCGATGACGTTGAACGAGTAATTTACCGAAACCACATCGTTGTAACCGGCTGCTTTTAAATCGCGGCAATTTTCCAAAACTACTCGCAAGTTGTAGCCCATCCGCATTTTGCGAACTAATTCTTGGGAACCGCTGGTAATGCCGATTTCAAAGTAATTCATTCCCGTTTTTACCATCAAATCGCACAATTCGGGTGTGAGATTGTCGGCGCGGATGTAAGCAGCCCAATGGATGTCTGTCATGCCGGAGGCGATGATTTTTTGCAATAATTCGATCGCATCATCGATGAATTTGCGCGCCGGGATAAATTGCGCGTCGGTAAACCAGAAATTGCGGATACCTCGATCGTACAATTGACGCATCTCCGCCACCACCTCATCCGCCGGATTGATCCGCACTTGTTTCCCTTCAATCACCGTATAGATGCAGTAACAACAATTGTGAGGACAGCCGCGCTTGGTTTGGACTCCGAGGTAGAAGTCCATATCCTGTAGATAATAGGAAAATTCCGGCCAAATGCTCTCGATGTAGTTATAGTTGCAGGCAGTTTTCTCGATGTTAGCTGGCTTTTCGTGAATTAGTCGATCGCGCGCTACCGTTTCTCCTACTACATAACACCTTTCCTGTGCCAAATCTTCGCCCTTAATCAACTTCTCCAGCAAAGCCTCGCCTTCGCCCACCGAAACCACAGTCCCCTGTGGCAAACTGCGGCCCAACTGCTCGTAAAACACGCTCACAGCACCGCCACCGACGACTGCACGGGCTTGGGGGCAGTATTTCCGGGCCCGCTTCAATCCGCGCTTAATCAGTCCCAGATTGCGCCAGAGTTCGGTGTAGTATGACGTGGCTAAACGCAATCCTCCCAGAGCTCCCCGGAATTTGGTTAGGGGATTTTTGGCGTAGTAAAACTCGAAGGCATTTTGCAGCGGATTTCCGCCTCTACCGCCGACGGGCGCGTAAATTTGAATGTCCCGCCAAGAGAAAACTAACAGGGTTGGCTTAAACTCGTCTACGATCGCATCCAAACCTTTAGCGTAATCCAGCGGGGGCACCGCGCCTAAGTCGAAAATCCGCTGTTGGACATCGGGAAACAGCTTGTGCACGTGATCCGAAAGGTACACAACTCCGATCGGGAATATCGGATTGCAAGGGAGGCGAACGTACAAAACTCGGTTTTCTCGGCTTTCCATGATTGTCATATCCTAATGTGGAGCTTTTTTAACTATGTTTATATTCTTTTAATATAACTTTACATTCAATCTAATTTTCGCAATTTAATATTAAATATTTTTAAATTTTGCTAAGAGGCTTAAGGGTGAGCTGGTGGGTGTCGATGGGCGATCGCAGCAGCAAAAAGTTAATTTATGAGCAAATACAGCGTATATTGACCTAAAATGGCAGGAAAAAGTCAAAAATCTCATATTTTTTTTGGTAAAGACAAGTATGAGGTGCGATCGGTCTCTCATCTGTTATTCAGTTGGTAGTCGGCTTTACAGTAGGTCGGGATCGCAAAATGTTAGCCTGAGAAGATAACTAAAACTTTTAGGCAAAGCCCCTCAGCATTTATGGCTCAAATTCTTGACCCAGTACCCTCAGACGCCGACAGCAAAATTCTCTGCTGCTACGTCAACGCCACGAGTCAAATTCAGATTGCTCGCATCTGCAACATTCCTAACTGGTATTTTGAACGAGTGGTGTTTCCCGGACAGCGTCTAGTGTTTGAAGCGATGCGGGCCGCAGCATTGGAAATTCACACCGGAATGATGGCCAGTGCAATTTTGTCGGATAAAATTCCTTGCGATCGCTTGCAGATTAACGAAGGCCCTTATTCAAGTGTCAATCCTAGCAGATCCCGAGGCCCAGCTCAGGGCGATCGCACCATGACGGCCGGCCGCCCCAAATCCCGAGAAATCTCAGAACCTTTGACAGTACCCGCATTAACAGCCGTTGATTAACATAAGTTGTGAGTTTTGAGTTATAAATTGTCAGTTAATTGATAACTGGGTACTCAAGATTCCAACTCTTGCAAAGCGGTAAAAACTCAACAGTTAAGAATCAAAGTTTCTGAATAGAATTTTAGCTCGACACTCAACACTGCAAATACAGTCATGTTTTGCATATTTGCCTGAGTTTGGTTCACCAGCCTAACAGTTGTGCGAAAATAGCATTAAACAGCTTATCAAATTTCACCGAATAGCAGGTTTGAAGCCCTTACTCAGGTCGGCAGATTCTGATAAGAACGGAGTTTAAATCTCCATTCTTATCACTTCGCTGTCAACTGTCAACTGTCAACTGTCAACTGTTTACCCATGTCAGCAGAACCGATCGCACTTTCGCCATCTTCCCCCCCAGTATTTGAGCCGGCAGTATTCCGGCTTTCTCCGCTGATTAGAATCACGCTGTTGAGTTTGTACTTCGCCCTGAGTATTCCGTTGCCGTTTTTGTCGGAAGTAACGAAAGCACCCGTTCCGCCCGCTGCACTCTGGGCGGCAATTGCGATCGGCGCAGCGGGCCTTTACGGCGTGCTCAGCGAACGGGTAATCCTCAGCGAGGAGGGGATTGAAGTTACCTATCCGAACTGGTTTCCGCGCGTGTTTCGCAGGGGTTGGAATCTTCCTTGGACTGAGGTGAAGGCTCTTAAACCTCGATCGACCGGTCAAGGAGGGCTTGTTTATTATTTTTTGAGTCATGCGGGTGAAGGTTATTTGCTACCGATGCGAGTGGCTGGATTTGCTAAATTAGTGCGTTTGGTGGAAGCAAAAACAGGCATTGATACTAGAGATGTTCGCCCTTTGTCTCAGCCTTGGATGTATCTTATTTTACTTTTATGTACGCTGTTGTTGCTGTTGGTGGATGCGTGGACGATCGCAACTGCTATTAGCTTAAAAAGTTAAGAATTTCAAGTAATAATTGGTAATTGGTAATCGGCAATTGGTAATCGGTCAATTCTGGACGCAACTATCAAAGAAATAGGGGCAACCACGAGTGGATTGCCCCTACAAAACGCTATATGTTGGTGTGTTATATGGCGTCATGCACCCTGCATGACTCGATTATGGATGCTTTATTTCGAGCAGATTCCTAAACGCTAAAGAACGAGGAATTAGGCACATTGATCGTGTCTTGAATAACAGCAATCCGGTTTCCGTTTAACAGAATCTCCGTGTCAAATGCGCTGCCCCCCAGTTGAAGATCGCGATCCTTCCTTACCGTGTATTGAGACAGACTGCCCTTAATCTGAATCTTGTCGCCCTCACCCGCTGCAAAACCTCGGATAATCGCGAATTGGCTGGATGCAGTGTAGAAAGCAGTGGAGAAATTGCCAAGCACATAGGTATCTGCACCACCTCCACCTAAAAGATCGTCAACTTGAGCACCAGATTGATTGCCGAAGCCATTCAAGGTGTCATTGCCCAATCCCCCCGTTAGGAAATCTGAGCCCGCCTCGCCATTCAAGACATCGTTGCCTTGGCCACCACTCAACTGATCGTTGCCAGTACCACCGAAAAGTACGTCATTCCCACCATTACCCTGGACGTTATCATTTCCGTTTCCAGCAAAGATTGTGTCGTTACCATCGCTAGGCAGGGCAGCACCACCGTTATCACCAAAGATGCGATCGTCCCCGTCAAGACCTTGAATGAAATCGTTTCCTCCAAGTCCCCTGATTGTATCAGCTTGTAAAGAGCCGAGAAGATTGTTGTTGCCGTTAGTACCTGTAATATCCATGTTGGGTTTCCTTTTTGTGGTTGATCCAGTCATGTGTAGACCCTAACAAGGCATCGTCTACGCATCGTCCACAGCAGCGTGAATCGATCGTGAATTGGTAAAAATTTCTAGCTTTGCTGAGCTTGGCTCCCATTGCCAAACTCTGCAATTTTATAAATATCATCTTTTTCTTCAGTACCGCTGTGGGTACTTTCTACGCTCCTGAATGAATACATACGACTTTTTATGACTTTTTCTGGCTGGCATTGTCAGTGCATTCGTTTAACTTGGGTTTATCAGGTCAAATAAACCCGCTGATACTAATCCTATTTTCTCAAACTCATGCAACAGTAAAAAGAGTAGCTTGATTGCCTGCAAGAAAGCCAAATATGCAGAGTGTAGCAAAAGTTTTTAGAATTGGTATATCCAGCAAAGATAACTGACTCAAACGCACAATTTAAGTTCGGGGAATCGATCGAGATCGCACACTATTCACTCAATTAAGTTTTTGTAAGAGGCACAATATTATGACTCGATTAGCGTTAGCATTGCTCGGACAGATGCAAGTAATGGTGAACGGGCAGCCAATCCTGAATTTCCCCTATGAGAAAGTGCGGGCGCTGTTTGCTTATTTAGCGATCGAATCAAGCTATCCGCATCACCGCGATTCTCTGGCTGCGTTGTTGTGGTCAGATCGTTGCGAGTCAAACGCTCGCAGCAATCTTCGCAAAGCCTTGTGCACTCTCCGCCATCTGCTAGAAGATTCGACGGTTCACTCACCGCTATTTCTCACCACGCGCAATACGATTCAGTTTAATCCTGCGGGCGAGCATACGTCTGATGTCGCTATATTGACTCAATTGCACGCGCGGCGAAGCTATCCCGTAGGGAATCGAGCAAGCGAACATTGCCATGCCGGTGGTGAACTCGATCGAGAATGCGTGTCTGATTTAGAACAAGCAGTTGGTTTGTACCGGGGAGCATTTCTCGATCGAATTCAACTTCCAGATAGCGAAGCCTTTGAAGCATGGGTGATGCTGAATCGCCAACGCTTCCACGACTTTGTTGTCAACGCCTGTATGGCACTTGTCACACACTACGAACACCAGCATAACTATCAAAAAGCACAACATTACGCTCAACGGCAGCTTGAACTAGAACCCTGGAATGAATCAGCCCATCAATGTTTGATGCGGATTTTGGCACAGTGCGGGCGGCGCACGGCTGCTTTGAAGCAGTACGATCGCTGCTGTCAGATTCTAGAACAAGAATTAGCCACCGAACCAGAACCCGCAACGATCGCATTATGGGAAGCGATTCGATCGGGTACATTTCCCGATCGGGCGAGTGCAGATTGCGATCGGGTGAAGCTACTATCTATGTCTGCGGTTTCTGCGCGATCGGTTCGAGAGTCCTTAGCGGTAGTGGGACATTAATTAGGCAGACATGATATAAACAGTTGACAGATGAAGCGCATCGAAATTAATATTACCCGAGATCGGGACACGGCAGTGCCGTTTCCCTACAATCGATCGGGGTAGGGACACGGTATTGCTCATTGGTGTAAACTTAACATTAAACCAAGTTATAAACTGCTGTTTGACTATTAAATCCAGATCCCCCCTAGCCCCCCTTAAGAAGGGGGGGACAAGAGGTTACTCAAAGTCCCCCTTCTTAAGGGGGATTTAGGGGGATCTAGACTTAGCATAAAAACGAGATTTCTGAAAGGTTTTAATCTTAAGTTGACACCAATGGGTATTTGGGTATTGCTGTGTCCTCCGTTTCGATCGTTCCGGTGTTACCGGAATTGAATTGATAATAACTACAACAAAAAAATGACACGATCTGACTAATAACTATTACCAGTCTCCACTGCTCCGAGCGCCTTGAGTGTAGATTTTTGAGCATCGGTTATACCCGTGACACCAGCGATATTCATGCCTTCATAAAGCCTGGGCGATCGCATATTTCCAACAGATTCTCCCGTCTCCATTTCCCACAAATTAATAGCTCCATTGGCGCTGCCGCTGGCTATGGTTTTACCATCGGGGGAAATTGCGATCGCCCAAACTTCAGATGTATAGTTCTGGATGGTTTTGACGCATTCCCCCGAGCAAACATCCCACAACTTAATTGTTTTATCGTGACTGCCGCTGACCAAAATTCGCCCATCTAAACTAAACCGCACGCACCAAACTAAAGCTGCGTGACCTTGCAAGGTTTTCAGACATTCTCCCGACTCAACATCCCACAGTTTTATCGTTTTATCGTCACCGCTACTTGCCAGCATCTTGCCATCTGGGCTAAAAGCAACCGAAAACAGCAAACTGGTATGACCTGAAAGGGTTTTGAAACATTCCCCAGAACGCACATCCCACAATCTCACCAGTCTATCATCGCTGCCACTGGCTAAAATTGTGCCATCTGGACTGAAAGCAACTGACCAAGCACGACAATTATCTGACAAAATTTGGCAGCATTCACCAGTCTGAAGGTTCCACAATCGGAGAGTATGAGCATTATCGCTACTTGCCAACCTGCGACCGTCTGGACTGAAGCTAATGGCAAACACGACATTCGGAATGCTTGTACTCCCCTGCATTACCCGCAGCAATTGACCTGTAGCGACATCCCACAAGCGGATAATGCCCCGATTACTGCTGCTAGCAAGCATTTGACCATCTGGACTGAAGGCAACCCACCAAACCCAATTTGTATGTCCTTGGAGTGTTTTGCTGCACTCACCAGATTGGACATCCCATAATTTGAGTGTTGTGTCATCGCTACCGCTGGCTAATAACTGCCCGTTTGGACTAAAAGCCAGCGATTTAATCCCAGCACTGTAGCCGTGCAGCGTCCTGAATGATTCTCCTGTTTCCCGATTCCAGAGGGTGACGGTGCAATCTAAGCTACCACTTGCCAGAGTATGACCTTGCGGGTGAAATGCGATCGACCAAATCCAACCGCAGTGTTTCTGCATAATTTTGAAACACAGTCCAGTTGCAACATCCCAGAGTCGAACTGTGCAATCATAACTCGCACTGGCGATCGCGCAACCATCGGGACTAAATGCGACTCCTGCAACAGGATCGGTATGTCCCCGCAGAATCTTTAAACATTGTCCTGTAGAAATCTCCCACAAGCGAACAGTACCATCCCAACTGCCGCTGACCAGAGTTTGATTGTCTGGACTAAAAGCGATCGACCGAATGATGTGTGTATGCCCTTGCAATGTGTTAATAATTTCCCCTGTTTCAATCCGCCACAATTTTATAGTTTTGTCGTAACTACAAGTGACTAAAAGTTTACCGTCGAGACTAAAAATCACCGAGGTTACAAAATTGGTATGGCCCTGAAGAGTCTTTAAACATTCACCCGTTGCCACATCCCACAACTTAATTGTGCAGTCCCAGCTACCACTAGCTAAGGTTCGACCGTCGGGACTAAATACAACAGAATCCGCCCATCCGGTATGCTCTGTTAATGTTTGAATACACTCACCAGTAGCCAAATCCCATAACTTGACGGTATGGTCAAAAGAGGCACTTGCTAAAGTTTGATTGTTGGGACTGAAAGCAACACGAGCAATCCAACTGGTGTGTCCTTCACAGGTGAGAAAATCTCGATAATCTTGGGTTCGGCAAACTCGAATCTTACCATCCGCATTGCCGACTGCCAAAAATTTACCATCGGAGCTAAAGGCAACAGATACAGCCCCATTTGAATTGCTGGTAAAAACGGATTTAGATAGATCGGAATTGGCAAAGTTCACTCGATGCAAGTTTGTACCAATCAGATAAGCTTGCCAGATACTCAAGTACGAGAAATCATAGTCGCTTAAATTTATTTTCAATTGAAGTAACAGGTTAATCAAGTTGCCACCCGCATAGCCCGCTGAGTTGGGAAATTGCGATCGCATCTGAAACAAAACCTGATTTAGTTGATATTCAACCTCTTTCTTAGAGCGGTATTCGCCGATTAGTCGTTCGGCAAGCGGTGCTAAAATTAAGCGAGTTTGGCTTTCTCTGACGTAATCTTTAGCCTCGGCTTTAATCAGGGCGTGGGTTATGAATAAATCTAGATTCTGCGACTGAATTTCCCGCTCGAATCGCTCGATCAACTGTTCGGTAACGTACTCCATCACCACAGGTTGCAAGGTGAATTGTCCGGCATTTTTTTCGATCAGCGATCGCCCTCTGAGAGATAACAGAGCATCCAGCAGTTTAGATTGTGAAGGGAGAGAAACAAAATCCGCCCGTAACTCGGCAAGCGTTATCCATTCTCGATCGATCGCCAGCCAATACACGATCTGCCTTTCCAAGTCGGACAAACGACGGAATTGCCCGTCGAGCAGAATATTGATATCTCCAAACGCGATCGCTCCATGATCCAAAAAGTTGGTAATATTACCATCAAATAAATCTCGCACGGTTGTGGAGACAATTTTGAGGGCTAGGGGATTTCCGCAATAATGTTGAGTTAAATTTACCCAATCGGTTTCTGTTGTGGAAAAACACCCATTGGCTTGTAAAATATCTTGGACTTCCTCGGAACTTAAGCCGATTAAGGGTAAGGTTCGCACAGGTGAGTTTTCGCCTTCCAACGGCATCAAAGTTGTGGGTTTTTCCCGACTTGTTAATAGCAGACAACTAGAATGGCTTTCGCTTCCCACTCGTGTCAGAAGTTCCCCATATCCCTCGTAACCTGCTCGATATTGTTCTACTGTACCTGTAGAAAAACTCTGGTTTGGCTGGCATCCTGCCTGTCTTTGTGCTTCTGGGCTGGATAAATTTGTGGGAGATTTTGCACCATCGTTACTGCCGAGAATTGCCTCAAGGTTATCGAGGATTAAAAGACAGCGCGAGGCACGTAAATATCGCATTAGTTGAGAAATTTGATCCGACAGCAATGTCGGGAGTGCAGTTTCTTGCTGCTCTGAAATGATTTGAATCAAATTTAACAATACATCTTCAAGTGGTGGCGCGTTGCGTAAGGATTGCCAAATCACGAAGTCAAAGTTATTCTGAAGTGCGATCGCGATTTTTGCAGCCAGTGACGTTTTGCCAATTCCACCCATTCCAATCAAGGCAACCAAACGGCAGGAGTCGCTCACAATCCATTGTTGCAGTCGCGCTAATTCCTGATTTCGTCCGTAGAATGCGGAGACATCAACGATTTCTCCCCAATGGCGGTGTGTAGAAAATTCTTGTTGTTGAATTTGCTGTTGCAGCGGCTGTATTTTTTGTATCTCTGTGCTGGAGGATTCTACGGATACCTGACGCGATCGCCTCGCTATTACTGCTTGAAGATTGCTTTTAGTAACCTTTTCTCCAAGTGCTTGACTGAGTAGTTGCCATAACTTGTAACCCACATCTTTTATATAACTAGCATCATAGCCAGCGCTACCGGCAATATCTAAATAAGATAGCCCTTCCCAAGATTGGCGAAATACGATCTCTTGGATGTTGCTCAGAGAAGTTGGCGCGATCGCACTATCTAAAATTTTCAGTGCTTCTTCCACAGTCATGGCTTTACAGCACCTCTAAATGAGTTTTTTGATATCTGGCTCTTCTTATTTTAGGTGAGATGAGTTCTCCAGCCCATCCCACAAGAAAAATTAACCTCTTGCAGGTAAGTATCTCGCCTGCCTAGTCTGTGGATGCAAAATCTGAGTCCTCTTACTTTAACAAGATTTTTCTAGGTTTTTACACAAATAGCGCTCTCAGCATTTATTAATTTTGATTAAGGTTCGTAGTGTGGACTTTAGTCCGCAGTATATTGCGGACTAAAGTCCACACTACGAACGGTTTTTGTGATGGTAATCGACCAGATGTGATATGAATAGATTAAGAAATTGCTCCAAATATGGTAGCCGAAATGCGAAAGGCTATATATAAATTCCGATAATATAAAAAACCCGGTTTTTCAAGAAAACCGGGTTTTTAACTCGAAATAATTTTAAGTTAACCTGCTAACTTAATTCGATTTCCGAGTGTTAGGCGATTCGTAGTAAACTCCAGAACCTGTATCGGAAACAAAGTGACAATCCCAGTAAGAGCGAATAAAGCTCTTCCAAATTGGATCGCTTGATTTGCGATAATAATCACCCAACAGTGGCTTGATTGCTTCTGTGGCTTCCTTCAAGTGATAGTGCGGCATTGTCGAGAAAATGTGGTGGGCGACGTGGGTGCCGATGTCGTGATGGATGGAATTGATGATTCCATAATCGCGATCGATCGTCGATAGCGCACCTTTGAGGAAATACCAGTCATCTCCGCGATACCAGGGAATATCGGCTTCTGTGTGGTGCAGGAATGTTACCAAATCCAGCCACATTACGAAGATTACGTAGGGAACTAGGTAGAACTTCAGTAAAAACAGCCAACCAAATTGATAGGTTAACGCGCCTAAAAAGGCTACCATCAATACCAAGGATGCGGAACTCGTCAATACGTCCGCTTTTTCGGAAGGACGGAAAATCGGGCTACCGGGCATGAAGTGAGAACCTACCCGATCGGGCGATCGCCGAAACAGATAAATTGGATAGGCAAATAACATCAAATAAAAGCGTCCTAGCTTCTCGTACCAGGGCATTTGATTGTATTTGCTCTCCGACACTGGATACCAGCTTTCATCGTTGTCCAAGCTGCCTGTATTGGCGTGGTGGGTTCTGTGGCTGATCCGCCAACCGTGGAATGGTACGAGAATGGGTGCGTGGGAAAGGTGTCCGATCAGGTTGTTGAGCCATTTGCTCTTAGAAAATGAACCGTGCCCGCAGTCGTGCCCGACTACAAACAATGCCCAAAACATGGTTCCTTGCATGAACCAGAAGATTGGATAAAACAACCAAGAATCTAGGCTGTAGGCGATCGCGTATAAACCTGCGATAATTCCAAGATCCAAAAAGAAATAAGCTAGAGATCTCCAAGCCGAGGGTTCAAAACAATGGGCTGGAATGGCTGCTTTGACATCTTGAAGAGTAAAAGGTAACTCTTTTGTACGAGAGGATGAGCTTGTATTGCTCGGCTGATTGAGAACAGTATCTAATTGCACGAAGTTTCCGATTTAAGCTGACTTGAGAAACCGCATTCCGCCTTTTAACTTTCACTTTCAGCCCGCAAGGAGCCATATTTTTTACTCTGCAAGGGTTTCTAAAGTTCTTTAGTTTCGCATGAATCGCCCGCCCGCGATTCTCAAGCAAGTTGGCTTGTAGAATATTTGTGTGGGGAGATTTAGCGCGATCGACCCTGTTATCTGAAAAAATCCTATGTGTCCGTTGTTGGTACGAAATGCGACTTCAATTTGAGATCGCACTTTCTGGAGGCACTACCTCCAGTCTGCCAATGGCAGAGCTAAGTTAATGTAACATTTCTACATACACTCTGACAAGAAGTTATGGCATGAGGCATGAGGCATGGGGCATGGGCGAAGCGAAGCGGAGGGATGGGGCATTAAGTAGCAATTAACAGCCGTCAACGGTTAACTGTCAACTGTCAACGGTTAACGAAGAGGGCGGGCCCGCACCATCCACCGCCCCTACAAACTGCCAACTGTCAACTGTCAACTGTCAACTGTCAACTGTTTAAGTTGCAGCCTTTTCTAATATGAGCTTCGCCCGTTTGACCATTTCCGGAATCTCGATCGGATAATCGCCGGTGAAGCACGCCGAACAAAAACTTTTCGTGTCTTCGTTAGTCGCACTCAGCATTCCTTCCCGACTCAAGAAAGCCAAGGAATCAACCCCAATTTGCTCGCCGATTTCGGCGACGGATTTGGTAGCAGCAATCAACTGATCTTGATTGTCGGTGTCGATGCCGTAAAAACAAGGATGAGTCACCGGGGGCGAAGAAATTCTCATGTGAACTTCGGTTGCGCCCGCATCCCGCAAGGCTTTGACAATTTTGCGGCTGGTAGTGCCGCGGACGATAGAATCGTCGATAATAATTACCCGCTTTCCTTCCAACACATCTTTGAGAGGGTTGAGTTTCATGCGGATTCCTGACTCGCGCATTGTCTGAGTCGGTTGAATAAAAGTGCGTCCGACGTAGCGATTTTTAATCAATCCTTCGGCGTAAGGAATGCCGGAAGCTTGAGAAAAGCCGATCGCCGCTGGGATTCCAGAATCGGGAACACCGATCACTATATCAGCATCGATCGGAGATTCGACTGCCAATCTCCGGCCGATCCGCAGTCGGTAGGTATATAAATTTTCACCTTCCATAATGCTGTCTGGTCGAGCAAAATAGATCATTTCAAAGACGCAAAGTTTGCGTTTTTGCTGCTGGCTCCAGTGGAAAGAAGCCATACCTTCCTCTGTAATCCAAACTAATTCTCCCGGTTGTACGTCCCGCAAAAATTCAGCACCGATAATATCTAATCCGCAAGTTTCCGATGCTAAAACGTACCGTTGCGGAGTTGTGGGGAGGGTGCCAATTACCAGCGGGCGGACGCCGTGGGGGTCGCGGACTCCCATGACGCCTTGGGGGGTGGCGATCGTCAAACTAAAGGCTCCTTGGCACATAGCAAAGGCACTGATCGCAGCTTCCAGCCAGTCTTTACCCTGGTCTACTTCCCAACCGATCGCAACTGCGATCGCCTCTGAATCCGTGGTGCTCACAAACTCGCACTTCCGAGCCAGCAATTCTTCCCGCAATTCTTTGGTATTGACAAGATTCCCGTTATGTGCTAGAGCCAGACTTCCCAAACGAGTTTCGACAACCACAGGCTGAGCGTTGACAACGCGCGACGAGCCGGTAGTAGAGTAGCGAGTGTGCCCTACGGCTAAGTTACCGGGCAAATGACCTAAATTCGATTCATTGAAAACTTGGGAAACCAGCCCCATGTCTTTGTGCAGGTGGACTGTTTCACCCTCAAAAGTAGCAATTCCGGCGGATTCCTGACCTCGGTGCTGCAAAGCATACAAGCCGAAGTAGGTCAACTTGGCGACATCTTCACCCGGTGCGTAGATACCGAAAACGCCGCAAGCTTCCTCGGGCTTGTCGGGTTTGCAAGAATGCTCGTCAGCCTCGAAGGAATGGTTGGGAATCATAGATGGGTTGGCTCCAAATGGGAACGGTGGGTTAGCGGGACTATCTTCTGCGGGAAGTTTTGTTTGCGATCGCGTCGCATAACTTAATAATTCCTTAATATTGCCACGGATCGAACATTAATTTCAAATTGTTTGGCATTCTGGCTGTGGCTGTGGGCGGTGTCACGGTGCGATCGCCCGTATCTCTGATAGTAGCGTTGATTCACGGCGGGCGATCGGGGGGAAAACCCGCATAAGTAATTCAGGACTCGCAATTCGATAGATTTTGTGGGGCAAATAGGTCTTTTTCAAAGATTAAGATATCGAGGGCGATTTCCTACGGGATATTTACGCTTCACTAGCTGTTTGAAATATTAGAATTTAAGAGTGATAAAGCCTTGACTTTTCTGTGAAATTGACATACTATATCATCATGGGAATCTGTGCGGCCATATAAAGTCTTGATAACTGCGATTACGGATCTAAAATATGGAAACTCTGCTGTTAACAGTCGTAATTCTTTTGCAGCTCATTCTAATCTTTCTAATTCTACAGCGCGAGTACCAGTTATTGCCAGAAAGTTTTGGCGTTCGAGGACAATCCCAACTTTCAAAACCAACACCTCAGAAACAAAGCGCAAGTTCACAAAATTTATGGGATAACCCGCCACCAGCATCAGAAGAACTTAAGTTAACTGTTGCTGAATTTAAGGATAAATATGACAGGAGTGAACCGTGGGATGGAGATTTTGTAGCCTGAAAAATTTTCCTACTCTACACAGAGATGAGTTTGACTGTGGAGACGAGGAAATTAATAATTATCTGAAAAATCTAGTGGAAACCTCTGATGAAGCTGGTTTTTCTAGAACTTTTTTGATAATTGTGGAACCTGGAGAGGCAAAGGTTTGTGGATTCTATACTCTTAGTGCCTCAACAATTCCTGTGAAAGAATTGCCAGATGAATACAAGCAACCCCTCCCTTTCCCAATTCCTGCTATTTTGATAGGACAGTTTGCAATCGATCGGGTCTGGCAAGGGCAAGGAGTAAGCCGTCAACTTTTGGCAGATGCCTATCGTCGAATTTGCTTGCTATTTGAACAAGAAATTATTGGATTTCAGGCGATTAGAGTTGATACTAGAAACGAGGAAGCAAAAGCATTTTGGTTGAAACAGGGTTTTGTGCCTTTTAGAAAAACTCAGCGTTCTCTATTTCTGCCAGTTAGGACTATTCTGAGAGAATTATAAATGTAGTCAAAAAGGGAATATCGCGTTTGGAAGAGGTGTTTTATGGTGCAAGCGCAGTTTAGTTTAGATGAATCGTTGTGGGCATTTGTGCAACGATCGCAACAATATGGTTTTCAGGATCGGGATGAATTGATTCGGGTGGCGTTGGGGAAGTTGCAGCAAGAATTAGATTCGTTGGAGATGTCGGCGGATTTATATGCGGAGGTTTATGCAGAAGATGGGGATTTGCAGGCTTTGACGGATAGTGCGATCGCGGGTTGGCCCGGATGAATAGTTTGCGGCGCGGGGAGATTATTGATTGAGAAAAAGGCGCGCATCTCGACGAATATCGATCTAGAGCGATCGGCGATGAATGGACTGGCGAAAAGATCGATCGCGGATTGTTTACAAACTCGTCCGATCGATCGTCGGCAACGGCTGGTAAGGATACGTGGGGAGTTGAGTGGGGAGGATTTGGCTAGGGTTGATGGGGCGATTAAGCAAGTATTTGGCTTTAGTTAACGATAAACAGCAGCAGTTACAGCCACTACACAAACGAGGTAACGCAAGCATAGGAAATATCCCTGTCTCCACGTTTCACTTCATCGATCGACCCGCCGGAATAGCAGCAATCAGCCAAAAGCAAGGCTTTCGATCCATTAAAGTTTTCCTCAATATCATCAAATATCGAAGAAATTACCCAATACGTTTCCGGATCGTCGGCTTGCGCGTTGTAGCTGTAACAGTAATGTTCGCCCGTGTCAGAATCCCAACCGCCACGTCCGGCAAAATACAAACTTAGCAGGTCATCTTCATCGATTTCAGATAACAATTCGGGTAAACTTTCCCGAATAGTTTCTAACGTTGCCTATTTATCTTGCAAATAGATAATTTGCTCATCTGGAACGCTACTTTTGCGAAAAAAATCCATCAACTGCACGTCAAACCATCCTTCAACCGCATCGGGAAAAGGGGGGAAAGTTTCAGCATTCTCCCATTGAAGAAGACCGACTTCAAAAACCCAGTTTGTTTCCGGATTCCATTCCATAAGGATTTCGTTTGTTTGTCAAATATTTGCTCCTGTAATTATAGGAGTAAATAAGAGTATGGTTGCGATCGCCAAGAGCTGATGGAAGTCATATTTATATTACCACCGTGACATCCGGCTCCTGGTGCGCCTTGATTGTGGAAAGAACTTTCAAAGAGTTGTTTCAGGAAAACAATATCAAATTTTCAGTTACATCGCATAAATATGTGAAGTAAACAAGGTTGTGATGCAAAAAAATAGAACCCATCAAAAATAATAAAAATTGGTTTTAGAAGGTGTCCTGATTGAATAATATCCCTGTGTAAAAAGAGTTTAGTTACACAGATAGGACACAACAAATGACAACTGGAAATCCGAATCATCTCGATCAAAAACTGCAAGAACTTAAGGAAATATACAAGGAATTAGAACAGGCACAAATAAAGAAAAATAATGCTAATACTGAGACTGAGAAGTTTGAGGCTATTAAATTACACTCATATTGGCTAAGACAGAGAAATACAAAAATTGAGGAGATTAAAACAAAAATCAAGGAAATAGAAAATATCGATAATGAGACTATCAGCTCGGTTCTCAAAGAGATGGAGGAATATAGCAATCCTAAATCATTTTCTATGTATCGGTAGTATAGGTGTACTGATTGATTTTGGGGAAATTAAATTTATGTTCCTTGGTGAAAAACTCAAACAAAAATTTGACGATTTTAAAAGACTTA
>NZ_JAHRFA010000072.1:0-37755 GCF_020883045.1 Microcoleus sp. CAWBG58
CGGGGGCACTGCCCCTACAACTGTCACTTGTCATAAGAGGGCAGGCACGGGGGCACTGCCCCTACAACTGTCACTTGTCATAAGAGGGCAGGCACGGGGGCACTGCCCCTACAACTGTCACTTGTCATAAGAGGGCAGGCACGGGGGCACTGCCCCTACAACTGTCACTTGTCATAAGAGGGCAGGCACGGGGGCACTGCCCCTACAACTGTCACTTGTCATAAGAGGGCAGGCACGGGGGCACTGCCCCTACAACTGTCACTTGTCATAAGAGGGCAGGCACGGGGGCACTGCCCCTACAACTGTCACTTGTCATAAGAGGGCAGGCACGGGGGCACTGCCCCTACAACTGTCACTTGTCTACTGCCCACTGTCTTCTACTTTTTGATGGAATGAGCTTTGTAGAAAGTTTCAAGGCTTTGCCTGTCGCCCACAAACCGCCAGTGCCAAGGCTCGTAACTGACGCCTTGGCGATTGTTTTTGGGGAAGGACAGTTCAAAGCTGAAAGCGGTGGCATTGGCTTCTAGCCATTTGAATGCTTGGGTATTTTCAAAGCTGGGACTGAGGTTGGTATCCGGGGAGGAACCGTCACCAAGGTCGATCGCATAACCGGTATGATGTTCGCTATAACCTGGAGGAGCGCTGACTTCGGCTCGCTTGCTGGCATTTTGCCTGCGTTCAGCTTTTACATCAAAAAATACGTGTTGTTGGTCGTCTACGGATCGAAAGCCTGATATGGGAGCAAAATATATGCCGGATGCAGCGGCAGCGTTTGCCATTTCTTGATATTTTGCTGCTGCTGAAGTGCGGAGTTTGATGCTACCGTCGGAGGTGACATTTACCAAGTCGGCGGCTGGTGCTTCTGGGTAAGGCAAGTGTCCCAGCAGGTTGTCTGGGGTGGCGGGTTTTGAGTTGGTAGCTGGACTCGGGGCATTACCAGGGGCCAAAGTCGCTGCTGCTGGGGTTTTTTGAGTTGGCTGTGCCCGACTGGTGGCTGGGAAAAAGTTAAAGTTGAGGTGCAGCCAGATGCTGACGCCAAAGGCGACTGCGGCCAATCCTACCAGTTTCCAAAT
The DNA here is from genome assembly GCF_020883045.1 of Microcoleus sp. CAWBG58. Classification (NCBI taxonomy): domain Bacteria; kingdom Bacillati; phylum Cyanobacteriota; class Cyanophyceae; order Oscillatoriales; family Microcoleaceae; genus Microcoleus; species Microcoleus sp. CAWBG58. The sequence continues at coordinate 1,074 of NZ_JAHRFA010000072.1, forward strand.
CAGTCCTTTTTTCTTGGACTGACTCCCTCCTGCTTCTAGATATGGGTGGTCTCGTACTGCTTCTGGAATTTCGTCAGCGGCAAGCTCCGAGGCTTGCGGGGTTTTTCTCGACAGACTAGCGTTATCCAAGCCAGCTCCACTCCTGCACTTCAATAAGGCTCAACGTTACAAATTGTATATCGATCGCGTGCGATCGCACAGCTACAATTCCCGCTGAGAATATATGATATCTTCCTGACTTCGCCCAGTCCCATCCGCCAACTCTCAAATTTGTGATTTTGGTTCTGATTGTCGATCGTCCCTGGACGATCGCACTGGTTGAGGCTGCTATTGTCACTGCTTAATTTTAAAACCGCTGGACATTACCCGACTATTTAAGTGTAGTCGCCAATTAAGTGTAGTCGCCAAGTGTGGGGTATCAACAGCGCGCGATCGGACTCATCCTCCTATCTGTAATTTGACTCTTCGTCGTTCTCAGCATTCAACACACCACAATCACAGCAAGACAGCACTAGACAATTAAACTATTGAGCCATGTTATATTTTAATCGGAAATATTTCTATTTTGCCTTGATTCTATTTTTCATCGAAATCGTCATTGCTATTTTTTTTAGAGATAAGTTTGTGCGTTATTTCCTCGGAGATTTATTGGTGGTGATATTTCTCTATTGCTTCATAATGTCTTGGCTGAGAATAGAATCCACAAAAGTAGCTTTTTCGGTTATAATCTTTTCTTTCGTAATTGAAACATTGCAATATTTTAATATTTTAAATGCTTTGGGTTGGGAAAATAACCAGATTGCTATAATCATTTTAGGCAACAGCTTTGATGCGATGGATCTGGTTGCTTATACTGCGGGGATTGCCATAGTTTTGTGGCTGGAAAACAGAAAAAAAGTTTTACGATCGTAGTTCGAGTCAGGCAGGATTGTAAAAGTCTGATTCACAATGCAAATCGGCAAGAAGTTATTACTCCGACATACCTCATCTTTTTGAGAAAGGCGATAAGTTGTCACTCATTTAAATGGCCGGTTCGCGGCGGGCGGGACACCCCAGCGCAAGAGGATTGTTTGTGACATTCTGTTTAAGTGCACAAGAGCTTAAGTGTTTTAACACTTATCAATACTTCGGTAAATTTATGATTGGTGGCAGCAGTTAAGTAAGCATTTTGAGGAAATTTTGCGCTCGACTTACCAATATAAAATTGAGACTTTTAGATGAATAAATGAAAACAGTCTGGACTATTGCGTATTTATATTCTTCATGTTAAGATTCATATTATACATGGAAAATTAATCAATTTTCCATGTTTTTGTCAACTATCCAACACAAAACCCACGTGAAAAAAACACTCTTGTTACTAGCAATGGTTACAGTACCAACACTTTGCTTCCCAAGTCTATGCCTTGCTGATGTTTACATCAAATACTCGAACAAGGATTCAGAAAAGTATGTGATGAAAGTTGAGATGAACGGCTTAATTAAAGAAGTAACATTTAATGCCAGAACAACTTCGGCTGCCACTATACAAGGCAACAGTAAAACCAGTGTAATCGTCACACCATGCGGGAAAGTGGAAGTCAAGAATGACTCCAAAATTGAAATCGAAAAAGGTTGTATCAAAATTTTGTAGGTGATGGTTGCAGGTGATGTTTGAAAAAATTCATTTGTTACAATCTTAGGATGGTGAATTAAATAATTTACACATATTTTGGGGACGGGCGGGACGCCCATCCCACAACAAAAATAAAAATAGTAAGTTATTTAATTCTCATTTCTTAGGTTTGTATATCCTTGCATTTCCATCAAAAAGGGATAGTTTGAATTTTTATCGCCTTGGTTAAGAGGAAACGGATAGAGGATTTGAATTTTTCAAACATTCTCTAAGCGTGCAGATAGTGGCAATTTTCACGTGAATAGGCTGACTGAAATACTCTTGAACATCGAGTAGTAGCACTTGAATACCTGTATAAGGTTTGCTCGTGACTTCCCCTAGTTCGCGTGAAGTTCGCCCTAATAGTATCTGTAGATAAACACCCTCAATCACTTCATTTGTTGCGAAGAATATCCGATCGCTCTTTTCGCTAAGTTGATTGGTGACAACTATCTGTTGGGCTGCGATGGGCTGTAACTTCAGGGTTAACTGCACGTAGCCCTCGATATTGTGATAGCGATGAGTTATTGTTCGATCGACTCTGAGACGTTGGGCATTGGGCTGACTGGGTAGTAGTAATACCGATCGCTCGCGATCGAGCTTGGGTGGATCTGCTACTCCATCGTAAACAATCAAATTTGATGGTAAATCTGAATTTTTCATTGTTTTTGGCGGTAGATCGTACTTGCTGACTCATCATCATATGAGCGATCGCGCACCATCAAACCTTACCAACTTCCGCCAATTCAGCAACATTAGCAGAAATTTCCTCATCCCCTGGATCAACCGCAACCGTTAACTTCAATCCCAAAGCCTTCAGCCAATGGGCTAAACCATAAATTGTCGCAATTCCGTTTGGTGACAACAAAGCATCTAATTTTTCCAAATGCAATTTAGCATCATCAGCCGACATATTTGGTTCACCCAGAGCCTCAAATACCTCTTTCAAAGCTGATGGGAAAATCCCAACATCCAAATCTCCCTCTTCTTGCTCACTCAAGAATAGCGTCAGGTAGCCGGCTGCATATACTGGATCTTTGAGCTGTTCAATCAGAAACGGATGGTAAGGTACACTTTTAACCATTGTCTTGACTCCTGTATTTAATCCAATATTTCTTTGCTTTACGAATATCTTCGTCCTGAGTGCTTTTATCCCCTCCACACAGGAGAAGCACTATTGTTGTTTCTACTTGTCCAAAATAGACCCGGTAGCCTGGGCCAAAATTAATTTTCAATTCCAAGACTCCTTCTCCGACAGGGCGGTAGTCTCCAAAATTACCTGTACTGACTCGTTTCAATCTCACATTAATCTTAAGTTTAGCTTGAGAATCCCGCAGAGCATAAAACCACTCATCGAAAGGAATCTGACCGTCTGACTTGACGTAACGCTGAATTTCCCTTGGTTGTACTTCCATAAGTGCGATCGCAACTACTCACCGATCATAATATGGGCGATCGCCCACCATCAAACATTACCAACTTGGGCCAACTCAGCAACATTAGCAGAAATTTCCTCATCCCCTGCATCAACCGCAACCGTTAACTTCAGTCCCAAAGCCTTCAGCCAATGGGCTAAACCATAAATTGTCGCAATTCCGTCTGGCGACAACAAAGCATCTAATTTTTCCAAATGCAATTTAGCATCATCAGCCGACATATTTGGTTCACCCAAAGCCTCAAATACATCTCTCAGCGCTTTTCGCATAATTTTAAATTCCAAATCTCCCTCTTCTTCCTCAAAAATCTCTGTGATGTAAGCAGCAGAAAAATTTGGATCTTTGAGATATTTGATTTTAAACGGATGGTAAGGGACACTTTTAGGCATTTTCTTGACTCCTGTATTCTTCCCAATATTTCTTAGCAGTACGAATATCTCGATCTTGAGTGCTTTTATCTCCACCGCACAGCAGAAGCACTATAGTTGTTTCTACTTCTCCAAAATAGACGCGGTAGCCCGGGTCAAAATCAATTTTCAATTCCGAGACACCTTCGCCAACCGATCGACAATCTCCCAAATTTCCATTGCTAACACGCTCCAGCCTTTTCACAATCTTGGCTTTACCCTTAAAGTCGCGGAGAGATTCCAACCACTCATCAAAAGGAACTCTGCCGTCAGGCTGGCTATAACTCTGAATTTCCTTGGGTTGCGCTTCCATAATTTCAATTTTAGCGGGTCAGCGCTTTGATTATACAGTCGCGCCCGATCGCCCCCTTGACTTCATACGCTATAATTATTAAGAAATCTTTAGTTAAATCCGTTTAACGTCCCAGACGCATTATGAGTCTTCCCATTCGCAACGTTGCTATCATTGCTCACGTCGATCACGGCAAAACCACCCTTGTGGACGCTCTCCTCAGACAGTCCGGGGTCTTCCGCGAAGGGGAAGAAGTCCCAGATTGCGTCATGGACTCCAATGACATCGAGCGCGAGCGTGGCATTACTATCCTTTCCAAAAACACCGCCGTCCGATACGGAGAAACCCTGATCAACATCGTCGATACCCCCGGACACGCGGACTTCGGCGGAGAAGTCGAACGAGTTCTCGGCATGGTAGACGGTTGTTTGCTGATCGTAGACGCCAATGAAGGCCCGATGCCACAAACCCGGTTCGTGCTCAAAAAAGCCCTAGAAAAAGGCTTGCGCCCGATCGTCTTTGTGAATAAGATCGATCGCGATCGAGCTGACCCCCACAAAGCAGTTGATAAAGTTTTGGATCTGTTCCTCGAACTAGGTGCTGACGACGATCAGTGTGAATTTCCCTATCTCTTCGGTTCCGGCTTAAGCGGTTACGCCAAAAAACACCTCGAAGACGAAGGGGTAGATATGAAGCCCCTCTTTGAAGAAATCCTCGACCACGTACCACCCCCCGTAGGCGACCCCAACAAGCCACTGCAACTGCAAGTAACCACCTTAGACTACTCCGAATACGTCGGTCGGATCGTCATCGGTCGGATCCACAACGGCACGATCAAAGTCGGTCAACAAGCAGTTTTGATCACGGAAAGCGGCGCCCTTGTCAAATCAAAAATCAGCAAATTGATGGGCTTTGAAGGCCTGAAGCGGATTGATATCGCAGAATCTTCTGCCGGTAATCTAGTCGCCGTTGCCGGTTTTGCCGATGCCTATATTGGCGAAACAATTACCTGTCCCAACGACCCGCAAGCTCTACCTTTAATCAAGGTAGACGAACCGACTTTGCAGATGACTTTCTCTGTAAACGATTCACCGTTCTGCGGTCAAGAAGGTACTTTAGTAACATCGCGGCAAGTGCGCGATCGGCTAATGCGCGAACTCCAAACCAACGTCGCCCTGCGCGTCGAAGAAACCGACTCTCCCGACAAATTCCTCGTATCCGGCCGCGGCGAACTTCACCTCGGAATCCTGATCGAAAATATGCGTCGCGAAGGATACGAATTCCAAGTATCTCAACCGCAAGTAATCTTCCGCGAAGTCGGCGGCCGTCCCTGCGAACCCTTTGAATGTTTGGTCTTAGACGTACCCGAAGAAGCAGTCGGCGGCTGCATCGAACGCCTCGGTCAGCGCAAAGCAGAAATGCAAGATATGCACGTCAGCAGCACCGGTCGCACCCAAATCGAATTTTCAGTCCCCGCTCGCGGTTTGATTGGATTCCGAGGCGAGTTTATGCGCTTGACTCGCGGCGCTGGAATTATGAACCACAGCTTCCTCGACTATCGCCCCCTCGGTGGAGAAATTGTCGCCCGTCGCAACGGAGTATTGATTTCCTTTGAAGAAGGAACTGCGACTACTTATTCACTGAAAAATGCTGAAGACCGCGGCGTATTTTTCATTACCCCCGGAACCAAGGTTTACAGAGGGATGATTATCGGAGAAAACAACCGAGATGATGACATGGAGCTGAATATTTGCAAGTCGAAGCAGTTGACAAACCACCGCGCATCTGGCGGTGAAGAGTTGGCGCAATTGCAAGCACCAGTCGATATGAGTTTGGAACGCGCTTTGGAGTACATCGGCCAGGATGAATTGGTGGAAGTAACGCCAAAATCAATTCGCTTGCGGAAGGTTTCTAAGAAGTTGGTCAAACGGTAAAATAACTTGATGGCTGGCAAAATTGCCAGCCATCAGTGTCAACTTCAAACTGTACATAATCGACTTGGGCTTGTAAGTGCAAAGTCTTGTAGGATAACAGATGTATTTATAATCAATCCTTAAGTTTATCGTTATCCTAACTTTTATAAATAAAAATTATGCTGAAGAGAATTTATGTAAATAATTTTAGATGCCTGGTGAATTTTGAATTGCAAGTAGATAGCTTAAATCTCTTTCTGGGTTCAAATGGATCGGGCAAAACTACCGTTTTTGAGGTTTTAAGAAAATTACAGAAATTTATTTTAGGCGATCGAGCTTTCGAGCAAGATTATAAAGTATCAGATTTGTTTGCCAACAAGGATTTAACAAGATGGCAAAAATCCAACATTCAAAAATTTGAATTGGATATTGAAGGAAATAATGGCCTTTATACATACATCCTAGAAATCGAACATCAAGGAGAGTACGCACCTCCTAGAATGCGATTAGAAAGCTTAACTTTTGACGGACAACCTCTATTTAATTTCTGGGTTGATCCAGGCGATATAGGTATAACTGTAGGCCAAGCTAGGTTGTATAATGACGATCCTAATCGTGAAAGTGTTTACTTACCGTTCTTTGATGGGTCGCGTTCTGGCATTGGTTTTATTTACGAGAGATCTGACAATCAAAAGCTTACATGGTTCAAAAAACGGATTTCTAACTTTTTTATTGTACAGATCAATCCTTATATAATGGAATCAGAAAGCCTTAAGGAGGAAAGTTCACCTAACTGGGATATGTCAAATTATGCAGCTTGGTACAGCTATTTATCTCAAGAATCTCAAGGTAAAATATTTAAGTTAACGCTGGAATTACAAAAGATTATCCCAGGATTTGATTCATTTCAAAATTCTAAATCCGGTGATGTGAGGATTTTGTCAGCATTTTTTACCCGTCCCAGCAAGGCTGCTTATAGGCTTAATGAATTATCACATGGTCAAAAAGCTTTAATTGCTCTATATACCTTAATATATTGTTCTCCTGATGAGAATTTTACTTTGTGTATTGATGAACCAGAAAATTTCCTGGCTTTACCGGAAATACAACCTTGGTTGCGTAGGGTGATGGACTATTGTCTGGAAAATGAAGCACAAGCAATGTTAATTTCTCATCACCCATCATTAATTAATTACTTAGCAAGCAATTCAGGTTATTGGTTTGAACGAGAAGATAATGAAGCTGTTCGCGTGCGCCGAATTACTGATACGGTCGAAGAAGGCTTATCAGTTGCTAAGCTTATAGAACTTGGATGGATTTATGACGAGTAGAGATGATTTACCCGAAGTAACTATTCTCTGTGAAGATATTGACCAAGAGCGATTTATCAGAGAATATTTGATCTGCCGGGGATTGGACGATCGCAAAATTAAAGACTTTGGTAATCCTAAAGGAAAAACAATTAAGAATAACAATGCTTTGATAGTTAAGCATTATCCACAGCTTATTAAAAGTTATAGAAGCCGTAACTACAGAAATATTGCTGTAGTAGTAATGATTGATGCTGATGAAGATAGCTTGGAAGAGCGAATGCGTTGTTTAAATATAGCATTAGACGAAACAGCAGGTAATTTAAACAAAGATCCGCGACTGCCTAACGAGAAAGTTGCTATTTTTGTCCCAGCCCGAAATATTGAAACGTGGTTTTATTATATTAATAGTCATATGTCAGGTCAAGAATGCAATGAACTTACTGATTATAAAGATAAAACAATGACTACAAAAGAGAGGATTGAATTAGCTAAAAGGTCGGCAAAAATATTGGCTTCAGAAATATGTCATCATGGAGTCGATCGCATTGCTTTGCCTTCTCTTCGTTATGCATGTAGGGAGTTGCAACGACTACAGTTGTAAAGAATTAGTTAATTGATGTGACATGACATTCTGTTAGATTCAAGATTTATTAAAGCAGTCAAGTATCTGAGTTTTTTTATTTAGGTTGTTCTACTTAGTGAATGATATATTATCAAAGTCTTCTTTTTAAATTAATTGCTACATCCCGATCCTAGTATGCGATCGCCCTTTCAACTAACCTCCACAATATGTTTTAATAAAAAATTGAGCAAAACCCAAACAAACCCAGCCATGAGTCCCAAATCAATAGCAGTAATCAACTTCAAAGGCGGTGTCGGAAAGACTACCGTCACCTGGAGTCTGGGAAATATTATATCCCAAGGAACCGACTTAGAAGTCTTGATGTTAGACCTAGACCCGCAAATGTCCCTCACAGAGGCGATCGGGCTTAACGAAAATACGGGTCATTTAGATGATAAGTTTGGTAAGTGGTACGAAAAATCTCTCAAACACAGACTCACAATTTACGACGCCCTCGAAGTCTTTAAAAAAGCCGGACAAAACTTTAAATTTCCCGTTGGTTTCGACACCATTTATCAGATTGACGAACAGTTGCATTTTATCCCTTCAGTTGAAGAATTGTATTGGTTAGACCTCGATGGATTTGAGGGGAAAAGTGTTAAAGACTTCATCCGCCAGTTCAGTGGCAAAATCGCTAACTCTCCCAATCTCCCCCAATACGATTTGATGCTGTTTGACTGTTCGCCTTCCTTCAGTCTCCTCACCTACAGCGTACTATCTTCCTGCGACTTAATACTGATTCCCGTCAACCCAGATTATTTTGGTTCTCGGGGATTGAGTTTAGTTTTAAACTCGCTCCAAAAACGGATTGAGCCTTACCCGTTTCCCAAGATTGCCGTGTTTATGAATAAAGCTAAAATCTATGGAGGATTGCTGACAAATGAAGTTCAATTTTACATGAGAGAAGTCAAGAGGCTTTGCGCTGAAATCTCAAAAGACAATAACATAGAAGTGAGATTTTTAGAATCGACGATTCGGGAGAGTGTTGGGCTAAAGCGGGCCATTAATGAGGGAGAATTGCCGCGAGAATTAGTTAGGGAGTTTGAGCAACTTTGGCGCGAGTGTGAGGAGTATCTGAAATGATTAAAAAAGATATTTTGCCTGCTGGCGATTCAGAAACTGGGGGGGTACTGGATGAAATTGGCGAACTTAAGGCAATCTTGCGCGAGGTTTCTAAAAAATTAACCAGGATTGAGGCTCAAGTCAAGCGGGGAGGGCTTTCTGCTGGTTCTAAAACTTCTGAATTTCCTGCTGTTGCTGTTGCTGATGTTGAGAAACCTGCTACTTTATCTACTGACAATGTTCTCGAAGTTTATGAAGAACTGCGTTTGCAAGCTAAGAAGGGTCATGAATTAGAGGTGAGGCAAAAATTGTCGGCTATGAGTGCGGCTGATTTGAATTTGATGTGTTGCGAGTTAGGAATGCCGCCCAGCAGCAAGAATCCGTCCCGCAAGAAAATGTTCGAGCTAATTATTGGTAGAATTAAGCAGAGTTTGATGTTGTCCCGACATATCGATCGCCAAACACTTTAAACAGTTGACAGTTGACAGTTTATAGCGAAAATTCGAGCTGTCTTTTTTGCTTCCTACTTTTCGTTGTCAAGAGGATCGACTAATAAAATGCGTTTGGATAAATTATTGCGGTTTAGTTCGATCGCCCTTATCGCCCTAACATTCGCAATTACCTTGCTTTCCAGCCTTCAGGGCCCTGGGACAACCGCAGTCCAAAAACCAAGCATACTGGCGTTTACAGCTCTCCAACAGCGCGGCAGCGAGGTCAGAAATAGTTTATTTACCGTCAATGCCAAGGGTGGAGAGCGCCGGGAACTTGCACCAAAAATAGATGTTAGCTATACCTTAGCTTGGTCGCCCAAGGGCGATCGACTGGCTTTCGTTAGCGGCGATACCGATATCTATACAGTCAACGCTGATGGTTCTGGGCTAACTAAACAGTTTGCAGGCGAATTTTGCAAAGCAGCTAATTTTGAAATAGTTTGGTTTTCCAACAGCCAGAAACTTGTTTTTGCCCGTTCTTGTGACGGTTTTACCTCCGACGCTCCCGGCAGTCAATCTCTTTTTTTGAGCGATACTTCGGGTATTAAAGGAACTAAATTAGTTAGGAATTTGGAAGTAGGAGGACAACAGACTCAAACAGAAATTTCCTCTAATTTCTATCTTTCTCCAGACGGTCAGCAGGTAGCATTTGTCAAGGATAAAAATATCTACAAAATGAATGCTGACGGTTCGGGCATGACTAAATTAACTCAAAGTCCCGGCGAGTATACATCCGGCGGTAGCGAACTTGTCTGGTCGCCCGATCGCACAAAAATCGCTTTTTTCTCCGGTACCTATCCCCAACAACAAGTTTACACGATTAATGCCGACGGCACAAACCTCAAAAATTTGACTGACAACCCGCAACATCAAGTCTACAACGTCAAGCTATTTTGGTCGCCCGACAGCAGCCGGATTGCTTACTATCAGGGGAAAGCGGGCGATTTGAGCGGGGAAAAGCAGGATATTTGGGCGATCGACATTAACAGCGGAACTGCCAAAAATCTCACCCAAAAACCCCAAAACTACGATGCACTTTCCTGGTCGCCCGATGGCAAACTTATCGCCTTCACTGCCGGAGACTTCAACCAGCAAAAATTATACACAATAAATGCGGAAACTTCCCAGCTAAATCAACTAGCTCCCCGCCTAGGAATGTCAGGAATTTCTGAATTGGCTTGGTCTTATGACAGTCAGCAAATTGCTTTTACTTTTAATGAAATTACAGGCGATAAAAGCAATTTGTATGCAATCAATCGCAACGGTTCGGGATTAAATAAATTGACCATCGACAAGGATTTAAATGCTGGGAACCCAGTTTGGAAACCACAGTAAAATTACGATTTATATCCTATCCTTTACACAACTCGCATAAATTTGGCGTTAATCTTTAGGTATGTAGTTGCGCTTCAGCGCTCTTGTTGATTCTCGGAAACAGCGCTGAAGCGCAACAACGTACCTTTGGATAAATTTGGGGTTAATTCTTAGGTATGTAGTTGCGCTTAAGCGCTCTTATTGATTCTCGGAAACAGCGCTGAAGCGCAACAACGTACCTTTGGGTTAATTCTTAGGTATGTAGTTGCGCTTCAGCGCTCTTGTTGATTCTCGAAAAGAGCGCTTAAGCGCAACAACGTACCTTTTTTTTCAAATTGGAGCCGATGAAATAATCTTTTTCTCCTTAAATTGTTGGTGAACTTCCAATTCATGTCCCTCAAGTTCCAGATTTTTCTCGTCCTGCACCTGTTTGTCAATTTTGGGCAACTTTAAAATCGCCCCAGCCAAAACCCAATAATATACAGACACTGGATCTACATCCAACGGATAGTATTGAGGATTGATCGTAATAAATCCTACAAATACCCAAAAACTAGCTCCGTAACTCCGCAAACTTTTGTCCTTGACAGAACGGTACGCTCTAAAACTTAAAAAAGCTAAGTGTAAAAGCATGATCTGAAAAGCAATCATTCCCGGATAACCGAGTTCGTAAATCAACTTAGGATGGAAAGTTTCAATGAGCTGCGGCTTGCCAAATATTCGCGTTGAATTAGTCGCTCGTCCCACACCTCTACCGAGAGGTCTGTCAATGATAAAATTGTTGCTCTGCTCCAACTGATTCAAGAAAAATTGCTGGGGTGGTGCAGCATTCCAGCGGTTAACAAAACTCTCCCACCGCTGCTCGATAATTCCTGGGTTAACTGCCGCACCGACAAATAGCAGAATCGCCAGTCCTGCACCGACAGGAATAAATCTTTTTAAATTAACTAATTGACCTGTAAGAATTAGCAGGATGACCGTGGCAACTGGAACCATAACTAAAGCAGCTCTTTGACCGGAAATAACTGCATTGGCAAATACTAATGCCATACCAAATAAACCAATAACTCTCCACCAGAAGGAAGGGTCACAAAAGGCAGAGGCAAAGGTTAAGAAAGCATTAGCAATTAAAAACCACGCCCACTGCCAAGGCGCCACAAATGTTCCCGGCAAGCGGATAAACTTGACTTCTGGACTGAATACTAAAGAACCGCCGACAAAACATCTAGCTTGCAGAGTTGCTTTATATAATTCTTCTCCAGTCATGCCTCGGGTACCCGCGCATTTTCCACTTTGCAGCAAGAGGTACTGAATCAAACCGAGAACGCAGCAAACGATCGCCAAAACTACGTGCATTCTACCAAAAAACACCAAATCCTTCTTGGTGCGGAGCAGATAATAGGTACAAGCAATCAGCGGTATGTAACCTATCAATACTTTTAAGCCGAGAATTCCTTGTAGAATTGGTTTGTCGCCCTTCATCGGGTTGAGCTGCATCTCCCCATTGACAAAAATTAAAGTCAGCATTGCCATCATCAACAGGATGCTGAAGGTAGAAAGCATTTGTTTGGGAATGAACAGAGGCAACTGTTTCTTTTTGCAGCTTTGAATGAGGGCGATGAGGGCTGGTATGTAGAAAGCGTCTTTGGCTACTTGAAATGCAGCATTCCCGCCGCCAATTGCGTAGGTGACAGTACCGCTTAAAGGCAGGTAAATAAAAAAAGCCCAGAAAGCTTGACGGGGGTATTTGTAGGAAAGCAGCAAAATGGCTACGGCGGCGCCTCCGGCAATAGCAATCTTAGCGCGAACCACGAACAACAGGGCGATGCTGACAGCAACACTGATTAAGCAGCTTATGACGATCCTCTGCACTAATTCATTGCGTTTTTGTGAAGTTTTGCGTTTTTGTGCGGCTACTTCTTTTTTGCTGGGCGTTGTTGTTTTTTCGCTGGGCTTTTGTTTGGACTTCTTAGATTTGCGCTTGGTTTTAAACATAACTTCTAAAAGACACTTATAGCCTTTCTCAGAAAGATGAGGTACTCATGGGCGAAGCGAAGCGGAGGGATGGGGCATAGGGCATGGGGCATGGGGCATAGGGCATAAGACTAGCGGGCATACCTCACTTTTTTTGAGAAAGGCTATATGTAGAAGGCAGAAGGCACTCGGAAGTAGAAGGGGATCTTATGCAGAATGTAGAAGGCAGAATGTATATCAGAAAAAATATTGCGGTAGATGTGGTTAGTTATTCTTGAAGTCCAGAGGGCGAAAAAATCGGGGTCAAGATGCTTGGTGCGAGGGGGGGAATAACTTACACTCGCGACCTTGTAGAATATAACTGCTGCATCTATAATGTACAAATCTCGAAAAAATAATTTTAATCGATCGCTCAAATCGATCGCAGAAACTGAATATGAAGTTAAACAAATTCGTATCGATCGGCATTGCCCTAGTTTTAGGAACAAGTGCCAGCGTATTGTCTGGCAGCAGAGCATTCGGCGCCGAAAAAGTTGTGCTTACCTTTGGCCCGATCAGGCAAACCGTCAATATCAGCGACTTGGAAGACTTTGCTAAAGATGGCACGACGACGCCAACCCTCAAACAAATTATCGGGTTCTCCAAAATGGATCCAAAAACACTCCAGGGGTTAATGGGTTTACAAATCGGTTTAAAGCCAGCTAATCTCGCCCGGGTAGTTTACAGCACTCCAGGCGAAAAAATTACTGACGAAATCGGTCAGGCAATTCGGACTCAGCGCCGCACAGAAGGTGGCAAAGCCATGCGGGCTGCGCTGATTCTGGCAGCCGGCGACGATGGTAAGGTGTCGCTGCTGGAAATTTTGAAAAAGTATCCTCTGCCGGAGGTTTACGTAGATGTTGCTACCATTGCTGCGACTGTTGGGAAAATTCAGGGTTTGGCTGGAAATCTGAGCACCCTGCTGCAAGATTCCAAGGGCGACACAACGAATAAAACTCCGACAAAATAGCAGGTTTGTAGTGAGGACTTTAGTCCTCAGACTTTTTTTGCGGACTTTAGTCCTCACTACAAACCAAGAAGTTTGTAGTGAGGACTTTAGTCCTCAGACTTTTTTTGCGGACTAAAGTCCTCACTACAAACCAAGATGCAATTAATGTTTCTTGAGCAACTTTTTGAGCAATTTGGGAACCTCCGAAGGCCGAGCAGCTACGGGTATTTCCGCCTCTTCAAAAGCAGCCATTTTGTTCTCTACCGTAACACCAAAGGCTTTCTGGGCAGCAGCGCGAGAACTGATCAGGATGCCGGCATGGCCCAAGGACGGGCCCTTGGGAGCGTAGCGGCCTGCCAAATAAGCAACCACAGGTTTGTCGATCGCCGAAGCGATGTAAGAAGCAGCAGCTTGTTCGCTCCAACCGCCAACTTCCCCAATCAAAACCATCGCCTCCGTACTGTCATCTTCGTCCAAAAGTTGCAGCCACTGCATAAAAGAAGAACCCACAATCGCGTCGCAGCCAATACAAACCGCCATCGACTGTCCCAAACCAGCCTCAGTCAATTCGAGAGCAACTTCGTAAGTCAAAGTGCTGCTGCGGCTGATTACCCCGATCGAGCCGGGAGTGTAGAATTCCTTGGGGTGAGTTCCCAGCAGCAGTTTGTCAGGGACAATAATCCCCGGACTGTTGGGCCCGATCACTAAAGTTTCCGTGGCCTCTGCCTTTCTGACTAAGCGCACCATATCCAGAGGAGGCACTCCCTCAGTGACGATCGCGATTTGCCGAATTCCTGCCGCGATCGCTTCTAGAGCCGCATCCAGCACCCAGTAAGCGTCTACCAAAATTACCGTAGTGTCAACATGACCCACTGCTGCCACAGCTTCTTCTACCAAATCAAAAATAGGAATTCCCTCCAACTCCTGCCCTCCCCTACCGGGACTGACACCGGCGACTACATTAGTGCCGTATGCTTTCATCATCAGGGCGGCGCGGGTTGAGGCGGGAGATTCTGTAATGCCCTGTACTAGGACTTTGCTTTCAGGAGTTAAATTCATTTTTTCCTAGTTAACACTCAATCTTTCAAAAGCAGAAGGCTTTCATAATTTTGTCCAGAGTTCTCGTTTTGCCGATCGACTGTCGCTACTTGGCAGATGATACAGCTTGAGTCGCAGCTTCATCTAAAGTGCTAGCTAGCTGCACGGGCAACTGTCCGAAACGCTTTTTAACAGCATCAGCATCGAGCTCTACCAGGCGCAGCACAACTTGAATGTGCCGGTTGGCGCGAGCTTTTCGTTCCAAATAGCCCGCTATGGCGGTGATGATTTCCTCGCTCTTGGAAGCACTGTCCAAAATATTTACAAGTATCACCTTAACGCTTTTATCCTGAGCGACCAACTCCAGACCCAACTCGGTGCGCTCGCGCAGGGCATTTACTGCATGGTAACGATCTAAAGAACCCAGGTTGACAAAATTAGCCGGTTTTCCTCGTTGGTGAGCTACAGCATCCAGAGTTGCCATTGTCAGGCCCACTCCGTTGCACAAAATCCCGACATTCCCCTCTAGTTCCACTAATTCCAGAGATGCGGAATTCGAGATTGGGGATTGAGGTTTGGAGTCAAACTGCGACGGCGACTGCTGCGACTTTGAGTTGGAATTCCGGCGATCGCCCCCAGAGGCACTTCTCCTCTCCTCTCCCAACCAACTGCTTTGCTTTTTACCCGAAAGTGGTATCAAGTCTGGATGCCGCCCCAAGGCATCGTCGTTGGCGCTGACTTTACCGTCTAAAGCCATTAACTCTCCTGTTGGACTGATGCCGAGAGGATTGATTTCTACTAAATCTAAATCCTTTTGGACAAACAACCGATACATTTTCTCGACAATTGTACTCACCGATTGAATCAAATCTCCTTGCAATCCCATTTTCAACATCAGACGCCTCGCGTAGAAAGGCGAAAATTCCTGATCTACGGCAACTTGCTGCATTTGGTCGATCGACCCTTCGACATCCATACCTCCTTGTCTGGAACCCAGAAGTACCGGGCGGCGGGCGATCGGGTCTAGGAGTACGGCTAGGTACAATTCTTGGTCAGCGTTGTACTTTGCTTCTGCTAACAGGACTTGCGGATATTCATCCTCGATCGGCAAATTAAAAATTGTTTGAGCCGCAGCAACTGCGTCGATCGTATTTTCCACAAATTTAATGCCACCCGCCCGGCCTCGTCCCCCAGCCCGCACTTGCGACTTCAGTACAACTGGGTAAGGAATTTTCAGCCCTTTGAGGTCGGCGGGTTTGTCAATCCGCTGCGACGGCAAAATCGGAATTGCCATCTGACGAAATAAAGATTTGGCTTGGTACTCTAACAAATCCATTTTTAATAACGGGTGACGGGTATTTGGCAACAAGCAATTCGTCGTTTTTGGCGATTCATTATTAATAGATAATAATTGGCTTTATGTCAAGTTGAAAGTTAAAAGTTATGGCTTTTATCTTTTGATTCTCAACTTTTATATTGCCGATTACTTATTTGGTATTGCTGGCATATAGCGCTTCTCAGAAAAGTGAGGTATGCCCTATGCCCTATGCCCTATGCCCTATGCCCTATGCCCTATGCCCTATGCCCTATGCCCATGAGTACCTCATCTTTTTGAGAAAGGCTATATCACTTATTGCCTATGCTGTGTTTGTACTTTTTTTTGCGATCGACAATTGCAAGATTGGACTGAGTCTGGCTCAACAGAGTAGGGAGATGGTTAGTATAGCCTTTCGAGTTCCCATATTAGGTACGACTGGGCATAGGGCATGGGGTATAGGGCATACTTCACCACGCTTGAGAACCGCTATAGTTGTTTTTTCTTCGGAGTTTTGGCAATACTGTTTCTAGATATTTCTGGGAGCTAATTATCAATTGATTCCAATTAAATTAATCTAATCAAGCATTAAGTACGACTTGCTTTCAAGCTTGTCACGTGTATTTTATCCTTTTTTCCGGATCGCAAATAACTCCTTCCAAATAAATAATGACTAATGACTCCTTCCTTCTGACAACTGCCAACTGCCAACTCTCAACTCTCAACTGACTCCTTCCTTCTGTCAACTGTCAACTGTCAACTGTCAACTGTCAACTGTCAACTGTCAACTGTCAACTGTCAACTGTCAACTGTCAACTTAGCAGTGCCTTGATGGACAGTTTTAACCCATTTCAGCCGCTTGGGACGCACCGAAATCCGAGCCGTCACAATCCCTACCAGCAGCCAGTGCAACATATACACAGTACCCCGCAGCGTTTGCAGCAAGGTGACAAAAACTTTTTTAATGTCAAATTTAGTCTCTTTGCGAGTGCGGCGCAAACCGACAAACATTCCCACCACTGACAAGGTAAGAGTCATCACAGTTATGGGACTGGCGATCGGCATTCGGCGCAGCGCAATTGACATCAAAAAGTCAGGTAGCGCTACTGTCGGCAAGAAATATTGAGATACCCAAAATCCAAATAAATCCCAAGTTTTCCCCGTTCCCATCCGGTTGCGTAAAATTAGCTGCCAGTAGTCAAGATAACGCTGATAGCCACCTTCTGCCCACCGATTGCGCTGGTGCCACAGGGCGCGAGCGTTGGTAACTCCTTCTTCTGACACGGCTGGGAAAGCCAGAAATTCAATGTCCCACTGGTCTAGGTGCAGCCTCACGGTCAAATCCAAGTCGTCGGTAATGGTTTCCTCGTTCCAGCCGCCACAGCTTTCTAAGGCAGTGCGGCGCATGAATTGGCCGTTACCGCGCAATTCTCCAATGCCGCCGATCGCAATCCGCTGCTGTTGGAAAAAACTATCGAGAGCCATTTCTGCTTCTTGGCCGCGAGTCCACACATTTACTGCTGCATTGGCGATCGCTTTTCTGACTTGCACCGCCCCCACCTTTTCTCTCTCGAACACCGGCAGCACCCGGCGCAGCAAATCCGGCGTTACCGTCGCGTCGGCGTCAAATATTCCCACAAATTCCCCGCGAGTCAGAGGCAAAACTTCATTCAGGGCTCCCGACTTGCCACCGCTGGCATTTGCTCCTCTGCTAAATACTTTGAGCTGCGGGTACTGTTTGGTTAGCTGTTCCAATACTAGCGCCGTGCCGTCGCTGCTGCGATCGTCGATCGCCCAAACTTCGTAACGGTCGATCGGGTAATCTAGATTGCAGATTGATTGTACGAATCGGGCAATCACCGCTTCCTCATTTTTCGCCGCCACCAGCAGCGACACGTAGGGCCAATCCTCTCGATTTTCATCGGCCAGAGGCGGCAGTGCGGGGTTGGGATGGGCAAACAACACTCGAAATGCTTGCATCCACAGCAGTCCCGTCAAACCCCACACTACCCACGCACCCCAAGAAATCAAGTGTAGGGCGATCGTCCCACCCCAAATTGCAGTTAGCAACGCAGCGGCTTTTCCCCGCCGTCCCCGATACAGATTTTGAGGAAAAGAGGGAGATCCCGGCACAGACACCGCCACCGGGAGCTCTGATGAAGTTTCCGCGTCAAACACCCTGTCGCCAATGTCTGGTATGGCAAATATTTTGCCGAGCTTGGAGTTCGAGGTCAAACTCTTGAGCTCTTCTTGAGCTAGATCGGGGATGTCCAACTTAAGCTCGCTGCGAGCGTCGTTTTCCGGCCAAGAACTCTCCTGCATAAGTTACTTGATTCAACCACCAATAGTTTTTGATTTTAGAGATAAGTATCCACTGTACCAGTTTCTGGGCTTTTGTCGAAATCTGACCGGAACTCGTTGGTGCGCGATCGCCCAAGAGTACGGCACTGCTAAACTGGAATTGCATAGAGTATTGGGGATGATTCATCCAAAAACGGATACCAGCCAGCGACTTAAGTCATTCGCCACGCCAAATTTTAGACTCCTGTTCAAACTCGCCACTTCAGCAGATTCATCTGTTCCTGTAAATCTAAAATCTAAAATCTAAAATCCCCAAATCCAAAATAGACTGAGTTTTGCTTGCGATCGACCAGGAATATCTGCTAGTTTTTGCAGATGATCTCAACCCACTGTCAGGATGCGGAAATATGTCTCTTCCTCAACTGAAACCAGCCGACGACAAAGAAGTGAAAGTCTACGCGCCTTTCTATCAAGAGCCCAGGCGCAAGTTCTTGCCGCACGCTATTGGCCTCTACAAGCTCAAAAGCTTGGAGGGGGCAAGAAAAATTGACGGAGGCGAAGATATACCCTTTGTCGCTAGTTGGAATATCTCGTCGCTGCCGATGGATTTGACCCGCTGTCGGGTGTTGTTTGACGGTAATGCTGAACTCAGCTACGAAGTGACTATGCAAAGTTCTGAGTTTGTCAGTTGTTTAATTGAGGTACTCCTAACTTTTCAGCGGACTCGTACCGTCGATTTTTCTAAAACGTTTTACCGCAAGCTAATGCGTATGGATGACTAATTTTCACCGCACCCGCGCTCCCAAAAGTTTGTAATTGATTGCGGCCCTAAAATGCGCGCTAATAATGTAATGCCATCGGGACGGCGAGATTATATTATTGGTGCGCTATTTATATTTTGAGGAGTTATAATAAAAAATGGGTTTAAAGCGAGAACTGCGATCGGGAGAAATAAAAAGTAGACTATTCATTATTCCAATCCTCTTGCGAATCCTCTTGCGAAATTGACTCGCAATGCTGAAATACTGTTGAATAAAGTGACATACTCCTACACTGTATGCGAAGCATCAGTGTAGGCTTCCAAGACAATCCGGCTATTGCTTAGGAGGCTCTTGGCTTTAAGAACGGAATGCCCTACCGCTCTATTTTTTATATTTATTGCTGCATTATGATCTCTATCGAGACTACACCCACAGTGAGGGCAGTCATGCCAACGAATATGCAGCTTCTTAGGTACTTTCCCACCACAATTGGAGCAATCTTGTGAGGTATTGTGAGCGCTTACTATCACCACCAATAAACCAGCATTTACGGCTTTATTTGTCAGTATTTCTAGAAAGCTTGACCACCCAGCATCCAACACAGATTTAGCCAATCTTGTACGAGCTAGACCCTTTACATTCAAGTCTTCAACTGCAATAACATCGTATTGTTTCAACAAGTTTCCCGCAGTCTTAAAGTGAAAATCTTTGCGTTTGTCTGCAACTTTTTTGTGTTGCTTGCCCAATTGCTTAACTGCTTTCTGTCTGCGGTTACTTCCTTTATTGCGACGGGAAACACGTTTTTGAATAACTTTTAAACGCTTTTGTGCTTGACGATAATGTTGAGGTATCGCAACGGTTTCGTTCTCAGAAGTTGTCAAGAATTCCTTTAAACCAACATCGATACCAGTAATTTTATCTGGGTTAAAGTCTGGTTGGATTTCAGGAACTCTTGCATCTTCTAGACTCAGAGTTACATAATAACCATCGGCATCGGCTTTTTTGGTAATGGATGTCGTTTTGAGCTTAAATCCATCAGGTATTGGGCGATGCAATATAACTTTAACTTTCCCAAACATCGGTAAGTTAATCAGGTTGCCTTGTAAGCACCCATCCTTTATTTGGGGATAAGTAAAAGTGCGGTAACGGTTACGTGCCTTGAATCTTGGTCTACCGCTACGCTTGCCATTACTATCACCCTTTAAAAAGCGATCGAATGTCAGTTTTACCCGCTTAACAATGTCTTGTAAAACCTGAGAGTAAATCTCAGCATACCAGGGGTGAGTCTTTTTAAGCTGAGGGAGCGTCCTTTTCTGCGAGTAATAATCGGGATTATCTCTTAGTTCGGGGAGATGGCAAACAAGAGGGCAAGCATTGATAGGACAACGATTCTGTTCGTACCAGTTAAATCGATCGGCCAACAGGTAGTTGTATTGAGCGCACAGCATGGCTAACCATCTGTCAAGCTCAATAACTTGCTGTTTTGTTGGGCGTAGTTTGTACTGGTAAGAGATTCTCATTGTTTTGCTGCTTTTACTCTTGTATTATACTACAATTAGGAACAAGACCATCCTCAGATTTGGTCAACTCCTTACCTACGCTGACTTTTCCTACCATCCCGACACTAACCTGAGTACAGTTATAGTGTGTGGATTGCGGCGAATCAAGCTAAATTTATTTAAATAGACAGGCCCAAATTGAGGAGAGAAGGCGTAACCAAATTGACTAAATATTTACTGATCGGTTCGACAAAAGCTTACAGCGGCAAGTCCGCGATCGCCCTGGGGATGGCCCTCGCACTCCGGGAACAAGGAATGGCAATCGCCTACGGCAAACCGCTGGGAACCTGTTTCAGCTCGGAGGGAGCTGGAGCGGCGGAGGAAGATGTGCGGTTTGCGGTAGAGACGCTTAAACTCTCAGAAAGTCAGATGCCGTCAACACTGCTGTATTTGGACGAAGAGACGGTTCACAAGCGTTTGCGCCAAGAAGACAAGACAGATTACCGCCAGTCTCTGGCGCAATATTTGCAAAATCCCAACGGAGATTTGGTGCTGTTGGAGGGCCCTGCTAATTTGGAGGAAGGCAGTCTGTTTGACTTGTCTTTGTCTCAAATCGCTGATGCCGTTGATGCCTCTGTGCTGCTGGTAGTGCGCCCGATCGAACTTTATATAGACGATTTGCTCTCAGCGAAGCGGCGCTTGGGCTCGCGCTTGCTAGGCGTCGTGCTCAACGACGTTCCCTCCGACAAACTTGAATCTGTAACCGCGACTGTGCGCCCTTTTCTGGAAGCTAGCGGTATTCCAGTTTTGGGAATGCTGCCGAGAAGCGCTTTGCTGCGAAGTGTCAGCGTCAAAGAATTAGTCCATCAATTGAAAGCTGATGTCCTCTGCCGTCGAGACCGTTTGGATTTGATGGTGGAAACATTGACAATTGGTGCGATGAATGTTAGCTCTGCGATGAAGTATTTCCGCAAAGCCAGAAATATGGCGGTAGTCACCGGGGGCGATCGCACGGACATTCAGCTCGCGGCTCTGGAAAGCTCGACTCAGTGCTTGATTCTGACAGGGCATTTGCCTCCTTCTCCCTTGGTAATCGGTAGAGCAGAAGAAATGGAAATTCCAGTTTTATCTGTTGATTTGGATACCTTAACCACGGTAGAAATTATCGACAGCACCTTTGGCAATGTCCGCCTGCACGAACGCATCAAGGTGGAATGCGTTAGTCAGCTAATGGCAGAACACTTTGACCTTAAGGCAATGATGGCATCATTGGGTTTGGGCGATCGAGTTCATTAACAAGGCCACCGGGGCCCAAGGTATTCGGCCGCCGTTCGTCAGCCAACAACATATTCGGCAGAGGCAAGAAGGCAGAGAGGATTTTTGGTTGAAAAAATAAAAACTCAAAATTCTTAAATTCTCAATTTTTATCAGAAAATTGGGTTAAAAACCCCGTCCTTTCAGGACGGGTTGTTGCCATTGTTAAGTAAAATGACAAATCCATCTCCACAAATGAATATGGTAGAATAACCACATCAGACAAGATGTAAAAACCTACCCCCTCCCGGTGGGAAAGTCTACGCCCAAAACATTGTTGAGGAGATATGACTGCTCACTTAAGCGTGCTCTTTTGTGCAAATGTAGTCAGCCTGGGAACCCTAGCAATAGGGATATTTTGACAGAAATGTCTTAAGAATCCTCACGCCTTCAGGCCCAGGAGTGTCAATGAATCGTACCTTCTGCTCTGGCTGCCGAATGCTTTTAGACATTCTGCCTTCTGGGTTCCTCAAATCTCCCGCTCCTCTAGTCAGATACCGTAAATCAGCAATTCTTAACTTCTTTTTGGTGGCAATTGCTAGTTAGTCTGCTAGAATCCACAACGTAGTTTTATTTAATTTAATAAATTCTTTGAGTCAATCAATTGAGCTACCCAGAGTTGATGATTTTTTACAAGAACTTGCGGCGATCCAGCAAACAAGCTCCAAGCGGGTTGCTCTTTTGGGTTCTCGCCACGTTCCTATTACCCACCAGCAGCTAATTGAGATGCTGAGCTACGCCTTAGTTCTGGGAGGCAACCAGCTCATCACATCCGGGGCTACAGGCACCAATTCAGCCGCAATTCGGGGAGCAATGCGAGCAGATCCTAATCTGCTGACGGTGATTTTGCCACAAAGCATGAGCCGCCAGCCTCGGGAGTCCCGCGAGCAGCTCGAACAAGTCATACATTTGGTAGAAAATCCCAAAAATGACAGCTTGTCTCTCCCGGAAGCCAGCGCCATGTGCAATCAGGAGATTATTTCTCGCTGCCAGCAACTGATCTGTTTTGCTTTTCACGAAAGCCACACTTTGCTGAAAACTTGCCAGGATGCGGAGGAACAGCGCAAAGTTGTTACTCTGTTCTATTTTGATTGAAATGCGAGGTGGATAATGCTGTTGGGATTGCCTGTGTCGGTTATTCTGCTTGATTCTATTGCGGCGGCTGCTGCGCTGGTTTATGCACCGTTTTTGGTGGTTGCCCTCGCCCGCTTGCAGCTAGGTTACGACCAAGCAGCCCCTCGCGCTATGTTTGATAGGTTGCCTGCTTATGCTCAGCGGGCAACTTGGGCTCACCAGAATTCCTTTGAGACGTTTATGCTGTTTTCAGCGGCGGCTTTGATGGCTTTTGTGACGGGGGTTGATTCGGAGGCGGCAGGTTGGGCGGCGATCGCTTTTCCTGTAGCCCGGTTGTTTTTTTCGGTTTTCTATATTCTGAATGTGCCTCTGGGGCGATCGCTCATGTTTGCAATTAGTTCTTCTTGCACAGTCTCTTTATTCTATTTCAGTTTGATGGCTGTTAATGGCTAATTCTTATTAGTCATTAGTCATTAGTCATTAGTCATTAGTTAAACAACCTTTAATTAATGACTAATAACAAAGATTCTCAATCTCCAATTATATGATGTCCGCTCGAATTATCGGAATAAAATTGGTTCGTAGTGAGGACTTTAGTCCGCATTGAAAAAGGACTAAAGTCCTCACTACGAACCTTTATTATAATGGTAATTGACGGACATGATATTACCAATTACCAATTTACCAATTACTAATTTTATGGCTGCTAATTATTCATTTGATGTTGTCAGCGAGTTCGATCGACAAGAATTAGTTAACGCTGTTGACCAAACAGTGCGGGAAATTCAAAGCCGCTACGACTTGAAAGATACCAAAACCACCGTGGAATTGGGCGAAGAATCAATTACTGTCAATACGGACAGCGAATTTACTCTCGATGCAATTCACACCGTTTTGCAAACAAAAGCCGCCAAGCGGAATTTATCTCTGAAAATTTTTGATTACGGCAAAATTGAAGCTGCGAGCGGCAGTCGCGTCCGTCAAGAAATTAAACTTAAAAAAGGACTCACTCAGGAAATCGCCAAACAGATTACTAAATTAATCCGCGATGAGTTCAAAAAGATTCAAGGTTCGATTCAAGGCGATGCAGTGCGGGTTTCGGCAAAAGATAAAGATGATTTGCAGTTGGTAATTCAGCGCTTGAAGCAAGAAGATTATCCCGTGGCTTTGCAGTTTACCAATTACAGGTAGATTTGTGAAAGCTAGATATTGGATTCCCAGTTGTGCGATCGCATTTTTGAGTGCGATAGAACTTGCGTTGCGCTTGCTGGGATTCGGAAATCCTGCTTTGCTGCAAGCTGATGCTGAGGTTGGGTATATATTTGCACCAAATCAACTTGTATATCGTTTTGGCAATAGACTTCAGTACAATCAATTTTCTCAACGGTCTGAACAAATTGATTCAGCCAAGCCTGAAGGTACTATCAGAATTTTGATGACAGGAGACTCGGTTCTCAATGGCAATAATACCACGGATCAGGCAGAAACTATTACAGAATTGTTGGCAGCGCGTTTGTTGGGCATAAAAAAACGAGTTGAAGTGCTCAATGCTTCTGCGGGATCTTGGGGAATTGGCAATCAATTGGGATATATTCGCAAGTTTGGCACTTTTGAAAGCGATGCTGTGATTTTGCAAATTGGTACTCACGATTTGCTACAACCTTCAAGTACCAGGGCGGGGGTCAAAAATAACCCCCTGATGCCGAATCGCCAACCGTTATTGGCAATGCAAGAAGTGTTTGACAGATACGTTATGCCCCGACTTTCCAGTGTTTTTGTGCCGAATTCCCCTGTGGCGGGTGTGCCGGTGCCGGAAGCGCAACGGTTTAGGGAAAATATGCAGCGATTTGAGCAAATAGTGGCTTTGGTGCGAGAGTCGAATATTCCGTTGTTTGTATTGTATACTTGCGATCGCTCCGATTTACTGCCGGTACCGAATCAGCCGAGGTTTAAATCCCAGTTTGTCGATCGGCTAAAAGCTTTGAAAATTCCAATCATCGACACTCACGCAGCCTGGTCAAAATTGCCGAAAACCACGGTAGAAAGTTATTTTCGAGATGGCGTACACCCCACAGCCCCAGCCTACGAATCAATCGCAGATTTATTGTTTCAGCAGTTGTGTAGCGAGAAAAAATTAGCTGCTTGCTCGTTAACCAATACCAATCCTGAAAAATAGTGCTAAAGCAATCCTAAATGATTCATGAAGATTTGTAGGGGTAGTGCCCCCGTGCCTACCCCCCTATCTACTATGGGTACATCTGGCGCAAGGCAAATATATCCGTAGGGGCGAAGCATGACCGCAGTTAATATAAAATTATAACTAATAACTTATATGCGGTCATGCTTCGCCCTCTTGAAAATCCGAATGCACCCTATCTATCGGGCAACCAGGCTTTTAAAGAACTCCTACAAGAATCATGAAAATGATCCGAGAATTGCTATAGCGTAAATCCTAATTAAATATCTAAACCGATAACTGTTAACTCAGGAGAATGTTCAACCACAAACTGGTAATATAACTCTTGCTTGGCTTGCGGTGGCAGAGAAATTATCCATTCCAGCAGTCCCATTTCACCTGCTATTATTTTCGGATTAGTCTGAGTCAACCGCACTTTTATTTGCTCCTTTCGACTGACTGGAAGCTGCTCTTTTAGTGTCAACTTAGCAGGCACTTGCTGCAAGTTTGTCAAAATTAACCGATAGGCGTAAGTCGTGCGCCTCTGATTGCCGATCAGTTTTTTATCGACTTGTCTTTCTACTAATTCCCGCTCTATTTTTAAGCCTTCATCAATTCCTAAATTAAGCTTAAATTCTTCACCAGGGGAAACATTTTCTAACTGCACATTCCCGACGAAAGTATTGTCACGAAAGATATTGGCTTTACCGGGAAGTAGAGTTGCACCTGTCGTCGGATTGGTGACAATTGCTTGCAAATAAGCGAAACTGACTAAATGCGGAATGGCGATGTATTCAGGTTTAGAGGGATAATTGTCGCTGAAAATAGTGACTTTGTGTGGCGTGCCGTCGCTGGGAATATTGGTATTTCCTCCGACTTGAAATGAGACGGTGCTACCTTCTTTAGATACTCTTGCTGTCGCCGTTTGAGCTGCTATGGGTTCGGGTGTAGCAGCAGCACTGCGCATAGGCATGATTGCAAGTTGTGACTCGTTTTCCATCTCTAATTCTATACAATAATCTGTTCCCACTTCTGGCTCCTGAGTCTGTGCGCGTCGTGCTTTCATAAATTCTGCGGTTGCAGCAGATTTTGGGCGAACAACGTCGATAAACCAGGGTTGAAGTTTTGGTGGCAAAGTTCCCATTCCGGGTTTAGCTGTGGATAAAGTCAGCGCTACTCCCGTCCAATCTTCGCCTGTGTTTTGGTTGACTTCGGCTAGGTAATTGAGATTGATTTGGTTGTTAGTTGTATTGACTCGCAAGTCGTAAAGGGGAGTCCAATTTGCACGCGTTACTACATAGGAAACTTCGAGTTCAAAGTTGCCGCTGCCACTGGGTTCGATCGCCACAATGATGTTAAAACTTTGCTGGGAATAGGGAGTTTGTACTTGGCGCAACTGCTGGCGCAAAGCTTCTATTTGCTTGTCTAAGTCTCGCTGCTGTCTTTCGTGTTGGGCGATCGCACTTATGTACTTTTTATAATTACTGCCTAAAAAATTGAGCAATTCGCCGGCTTCGTTCAAACCGATCTGCTGCTTGGAAATGCTGCTAGCAAAGGAACCAACGCTTTTTTCGCTCAAATTTTCCACAAAGTTGAGTTGAATTTTTCGGGAGGCGATTTGGTCTTTTATGGCGCGTTTTTGGGTTTCTAACTCTTGGATTTGCGCGGTTAATTCGGCGATGCGATCGCCCGTAGGTTCGCTGTGAAACACGGTTTCGGTGTGCACTCCCAGCAATCGCACGGCGACTGTACCCGCACCGGTAGCCCTGACTGACTCGGTTTCGAGGGTTGTGGGGAGAGAGGCTACAGTCAATTCGCGCTCGTTTCCCGTCAAGGCTACTGTACCGCGGCGGGTTATCAAAGCGCGATCGGTGTACACAGTAACTTCTGAAATTTGCGATTCTACTATTTTGACATTATCGCGATCGAGCAAATTTGAATCAGTCATTGCTACTAATGCCTTTACGAAACTCTTTTAATGGTTCCAATGGCGGCGCCAACAAAATGTAGCGCTTCCATAAAGATAAGTCTAACTCAGGCAGCAATTCGCTGCTAGCAATTCCCTCATCAGTAGAAACGCCCCAATAAATAGAAATATGTAACGAAAAGTAAACTTAACTAAAACCCTTTTCCGTTCTCCCTTCGGCCATCTGCCTTGTTTCCACGATAAATTTTCCTGCCTGTTTACCTACTTATTATCAACTGTTACCTCATCCAAATTCGCTAATTTTATTCATGAGTCCCGAAGATCGTGGGCTAAGCGATCGTCGGCCTTTTGTTCCTCTGTAAATAAGGAAAGCGATTGCTCAATAGTTTCACCCAACGCCATCATCTTTTATTCTACTTCTTTGGTTTCTACTCAACTCAATTCTGCAACTACGGAGTTGACAAAACCTTTTCCGAGCCGATGCAATATCGTCCGGAGTACGAATTTTTCATTTAATAATACTGTTGCCATTTGGACAGATTCCAAATATAATTTTTACAAAAGCTATAAAAAATGCTGCTTAAAGTTTTCTGAATTATACCTCTTGCAAAAATACCTATCGATTACCATAGTAAAAAAGGTTCGTAGTGAGGACTTTAGTCCTTCTTTTGTCAAGGACTAAAGTCCTCACTACGAACCCGATCGAAGGACTTTTGCAAAAGGTCTATTATACCAATAGCAGTCCCGTTATATTTGCGGTAAGAACCAGAGTAACGGGACAGCCTCGCTTTCTTGCTCTACAAACCTTACTTTGGCTTCTCTGCAAAAGTTAAAATAGAATTTTCTTTCGCTCTGTTTATTGGCATTGGTTCGCGATTCAGACGAATCTCAATAAGAGTAGTTGTAAAAGGACAGAAAAATTTAACTTTTGCATTTAGAAGATGATCTAAGTTCAATTCTGCATCCCATCTTCCATCTGACTGTTGTGGCTCGCCCTCTACTGTAATTTTTCCACTTCCACAACCGTAATACGCCACAAGGCTAGTTCCAGATGAAACAATCAACTTCATAGATAATTCAGAAAGGCTTTCCGGCTTCAGCTTAGTTAAATTGACATGAAAACATCGCAAACTTTTGTCCTTAGCGTAGGTATGAACATCTAAATATGACTGATCGTCTAACCAAAATTCTTTGCCCTCTTTATCCTTCATCAAAAACTGAACATTCCAATCTGTAACTGGATCGAGACGCTCATCTACAACACGAATAATAAACTGTTGCCATTCTTCCCATTTATCTCCTTTTTGACTTTGCAGGCTTTCCATATGAGCTTGAGCCTTAGCTGTCCAGCTACCAAAACTGTCTTTATCAGAAACATCTAAAGCTTCTAGAACCAACTCAATAAAATCTGGATTTTTTCTAGGATTATGCACAATTGTATTGTGATTGTGACCATCAACTAGCACCAGTGGAATATCAATCTGGTGTTCTGGATGTTCGTCGGGTTTGCCTCGTTCTTCTACAGGCTTGTCTTCATTTTGAGATGGATCTTGCGTCAAATCAAGAATTAATTTTCGGCTGTTAAGAGCGCAACCTGCCCATCTCACAGTACCATCAGATCCAGCAGTATTAGCTAATCCCCTCAATCCGTCATATCCCTGATTTCCACAGAAAATAAACACATAAGGCGTCTTGTTATCTTCGCCATAGTAGGGTTCATTTTGTGGTTTCTTTTTGGCAGAGCCAATTAAGTCAAGATGAGCAAGATCCCAAGTGAAACGACTACCTAATTCAAGATTATCCAAAATCAGATTTCCAGCTTCGAGAAAATCAGGCCCAAGTATTTTTTTTCCGGTTATAACGGAACCCAACCAACTTCTTCCTTTATGGGCTAAAGGAGAGCCAAAAGTTGCTGGTGCTAATCCAATCAAGTGTTTGAGGCGACTGCGACGATTGACATTAGCAGCATAGGCGTAAGTAGTTAACCAAGCGCGAATAACCAGCATTCCAGTTGAATGAACAATGGCATCAAATTCTTCATCTTCAATATAGGATCGAAGCACTCGGTCAAATGCTTCGGCAATATCTTTGATGGTTATCTCATTAGTAAGAGATTTATAGCTAGCTGTATGGATGACTATAATCTCTCTGTTTTTGTAGTGAGTTTCAAGAATTTTTTCCCACTCACCAAAAGCCGTTGAATTAGCTGAGTAACCGTGTATGAGAACTATGGGGCGCGACATAACTTCATTCCTTAATTTGAAGGTGATTCCGATGATTATATATTAGGAGGTGCATAATTATAGCAATCCTAAATCATTCATGTAATTCTTGTAGGGTAGTGCCCGGGGTGCATCTGATTTTGGCAAGGGCGAAGCATTTCGGCATATAATTTATGAGCGATTATCAGAGATTTACTGCCGAAATGCTTCGCCCCTACGAGTATATTTTCATTCATTGAGATGCACCCTTATTTTTAATATATTTTCTCAATCAATTTTGATTTTTTCCGAAAGAAGCTTTTTTTAGATTGATGTACCAAACAAACAAAGCCTGAATATCTCAATCCCTTTCTTTCCAAGTATCTACAACTGTTGTAGCGATCGCGCGGTGCGATCGCCCAGTCGCATTTTCGAGTGACACTCATTTGAGCGACAGCATCCGTGTCACTGCTCGAATTTGAGTCCTGCCAACGGGATTGTGTGAGTTGAGGGTGAGAAATGCGATCGCCTTTGTTGCGTAAATTGCTTGTGCCACTCGTCTAGACTACGAAAGGTTTGTCGTGGGGTTAATCGATCGTACAGGATCTGAGATAATTTGAGTCTTGGATTGCCTGTAGTTTGAACCACGATTGTCCTGTGGATTGCAGCTAGCAGTAACTCAAGGTTAGTTCAGCGGATCGATACCCGCCAAATCCAATATTTGCGGAATCAAATCTTCTCGTTTGACGGCCATCATGTGCACTCCTTGACACAATTGCCGCGCTAGTTTGACTTGTTCGGCTGCAATTCTTATGCCTTCCTGCAAAGGTTCTGGAGATTTTGCCAAACGGTCGATCGTCTCTTGCGGTATGTTAACTCCGGGTACGTATTTTTTGATAAATTCAGCATTTTTAGCTGATTTAAACAAAAAGATTCCTGCTAAAATTGGTTTGTTGCAGCCGATCGCAATTTGCTGCATAAACTTATCTAAAACGTCAAAATCGGTAATTAATTGACTCTGAAAAAACTGGGCTCCTGCTTCGACTTTTTTCTCAAATCGGCTTTGTAAACCCGACCAACTGGGACTTTGCGGATCGACAGCGGCACCGACAAATAAATCGGTAACTCCGTCTGTTAAAGCTTTGTCATTCCAGTCAAAGCCGCCGTTCATTTTTTGAATGACTTGCAGCAGCCGCACTGATTCTAAGTCGAATACACTTTTGGCTTTGGGATGGTCGCCGGCTTTGACTGGATCGCCGGTCAGTGCCAAGATATTATGGATGCCTAAGGCGTGGGCTCCCATGAGATCGGCTTGCAGGCCTATTTGATTGCGATCGCGACAAGCAACTTGACAAATCGGCTCAATTCCCCGCTGCAATAGAATTGCGGAAACTGCTAGGGGACACATTCGCAGCACTGCGCGGCTTCCGTCTGTGATGTTAATTGCGTGCACTCTGTTTTTGAGAAGTTCAGCCATTGCGATCGTATGAGTCATGTCGCCACCTTTTGGCGGCGCAACTTCGGCGGTAATTATGAATTCTCCGGGGGTGGTGCAGGCTGTACGAAAACGGTTCATAGTTAGTTGACAGTTGACAGTTGACAGTTGACAGTTGGTAGGGGCGGTGCCCCCGTGCCCGCCCTCTTAGTTGAGAGGTGACAGTTGTTTTGCTGCTGACTAATGACTAATGACTAATGACTAATGACTAATTAGGTAGAGAATAACCAAAAGCAGTTTTAACCTTATTCAAAGTTTGGTTGGCAATAGTTTCTGCTTGTTCTCTTCCTTGACGGAGTACAGATTCTAAATATCCCGGTTCGTCCATTATTGCTTTGTATTTATCCTGAATAGGTTTGAGGGCATTAATTGTCGTCTCTGTCAACAATGGTTTGAAATCTCCCCAACCCATATTTTCACATTCTGCTGCTACTTCTTCCTTCGATTTACCGGAAAGCAGGAGATAAAGTGTTAGCAAATTTCTCGCTTCAGGGCGATCGGGGTCGTCGAAAGTTAAGCCCCGCACGGCATCGGTTTTGCAGCGCTTGATTTTTTTGCTAATTGTATCTGGCGAATCCAACAAATTAATTCTACTTTGTTCGGAAGGGTCAGATTTTGACATTTTGCGCGTGCCGTCTGTCAAACTCATTACCCTCGCGCCGTCAGTCCGAATTAACGGTTCGGGCAGTTTCAAAACAGGTTTTTCAGGCGTGCCGAATTGGTGGTTTAATCTGTTTACCAAATCGCGAGTGAGTTCCAAATGCTGTTTTTGGTCTTCTCCTACGGGCACTTTGTCGGCATCGTAAAGCAAGATGTCGGCTGCCATCAGCACGGGATAATTTAGCAAACCGGCGTTGACATTTTCGCCTTGTTTAACTGACTTTTCTTTAAACTGAATCATATCTTCGAGCCAGTTAATCGGGGTAATACAGTTGAGTAGCCATGCTAGTTCTGTATGCGCCGAGACGTGGGATTGTACAAAAATGGTAGAACATTCTAAGTCGATGCCACAAGCTAAATAGAGGGCGGCGATGGTGTAGGTGTCTGAGGCTAGGGTGGCGGGATTGTGCGGTGCGGTGATGGCGTGCAAATCGACTACGCAAAAGTAGTTTTCGTACTGGCTTTGACCTTCTACCCAGTTGCGAATGGCACCGAGATAATTGCCGAGGTGTAGGTTGCCTGTGGGCTGAACTCCTGAAAGTACGCGCTGTTTGCTCATGGGAAAAGAAGGGAATTGAAGTCTCCTTTCTATATTGACACGTTATTTGGATCTCAGATGCTTTTTGTTGAAATTTATAAAAATATAGGGGAAGTGGGGGTTATTGGTGGGGGAGGGGAGGGCGGGTTTATTTAAGTTATTTGCTATTTTTAAATTCCCTGGCGAACCCGCCCCTACAGGTTTTTGATATCGGTGCAATATTTCAAAATTATGAACTGTCAACTGTCAAATGTCAATTGTTTTTCGGTTTAGTTCGCCACCAAGTGATGCTGGCTAGAATAAGGGCGATCGCGCAACTTAATAAAAATGAGAATGCGAAGGGATGAAATTCTTTTAAAACTGGGATTTTATATTTTTGAACTGTATCGAATACAGTATTCGTGCCGCTTGATGCTGCGATGCCTCCGGCTGCTAAACCGACGCCGATCGCCTGTACTCTGCTTTCTAGGCGATCGTCCCGATATTTCTTTTTGTCCTCGCTTTTGCGGAGTGCGAGTTGGTTGGTGCGATCGCATCTGGCTTGTTCTATTTCTACTATGCCGCGTATTGAGGCGATCGCCTGGTCGATTAAGTTTGTCCCGTGGCGGAAATATCCTAAGTCGCCTGCTATTTGCGATCGTACATAAGGAGCCGTTTTTCTACTGAAGTGATTTAATATAGATAGTTCTTCCTCATCGGTTTCTAGTTTAGCATAAATTTGAGCTAATTTCTCATCATAATTATTAAGATTTATCGCAATTGTATTGCCATAATCTTCTAATTTTGTCAGCCATTGAGTGTAAGTCAGTGCTGTTTTTAGTAGCCTTTTCAATTCCTCCTTAAAATCCTGTAAATTTTCGGTAGTCAACTCGCTACCTAATTCATCTATTCGCTGCTGCAACGAATTAACATTATCCTCCACTTGTCTGTAAAAATCAAACAGTAGGCGGTGAATTTGCCTGCTGTTGTGAAAGGCTTTAATGATTTTATTGCGGTAGTAAAACAAGTCTATTATTTCTTGCTGGTAAATACTAAGTTTATCTTCGGATGCTTCGCTATTGGGAAACCAGACAAGCAAATGTCGATAATTAGTAGTTTGCTTGATTAAACCGTACTCAAAAATCGGACTGCCAAATAACTCGCCCGCGCGATTAAAAGGAGGGCGATATGTTTCGGGAAATAAAGCGTTACAGCATTTGTCAGCTAAGGATTCGAGGGTTTTGAGACTTGGTGGTGGTTGTTGCGTTAGCAGTAAGCGGTAATGTTGCGGTGGTAATTTAGCAGTAATTAGAATTGTTTCACCTAAAAACTCTTTCCCGGTAACTATTCCTAATAAATTATTGGGGTTAAATGTACTCAAACATTGTGGTGAAACTTTCCCTACAAAGCTATCGGGAAAGCCGACATTTAACCATAGGGCATAGCTGTCTCCTATTTTCATGGGTTTAGCAAACCCGTTGACATCGAATTTAGTTTCATTGTAGCTGACTTCAGCATCAAAAGACAAGCTAGTTTGTGGCATTTGTGGCAATAAATCAAGTCGAAAAGTAGATTCTTCTTTAGAAAAATTGAGATTCGGCTTAAGTTTTTTAGAGGTAAAGATTTCTAAAAAATCATCGCCCCAATTCCAGAGAGGGTTGTCTCTGCCACTAGCTTCGCCGATTAGGTGAAAGGCAAAAACATAGACATTAGGATTTAAAATTTGTTCAATTTCAGTCATTAATTTTTAGGATTCTCAGATTTTAGCCGTTTTTCTAAAGATTCTACCAGCCTTGGAAATTCGCGGGGAAACTGATTTTCTAAAATATTTTCATCTCCTTGCGATTGGCTGGCTTCAGGAGTAGCTTTGCCTCTGGTGCCGGCTTGCACTGCTTCCCCAATTTCGGGATACCTGTTACACCAACGGCTCAAGATATTTAAAATTGCTTGATTTGATTCATTTTCAGCAGCGACAATATCTTGTTCAAGGGTTTTTAATGCTTTTGTAGCTGATTCGGAAAATAAATTGGGTTTGGTTCTCAGGACTACTAGAAATGACTTAATAATTTGTTCGGGCGTCATGGCTTAATTTATATTTGGTAATTTAGGATTTTGTCATTTTAGCATATTCACAAAGGACACGACAATACCATTTCCCGATCGTGACATGACGAAATTGTTAAATGGTCGCAACGTTGCATGGTTAAATGGTAGGGACACGGCACTGCCGTGTCCCTACAAACATCTATTGTCCTATCGCGCAAAACGCCGCCCAGAAATGCGGAGATTGATAACGTTTATCTTCGGGGTTTTTAGCAAAGCTAATAGAATTTTGTATTTCATTTTTCCTGTCATCTGAAATTAATTTACAACCTGCTACCCAATCTACCAAATCTTGCACCGTTGCATCCCGCAGCCACAACTGAGACTCCCGCAAAGCGATCGCCACAGGCGGGCGATTTTCCCCACGAAAAAGTTCGTAAAACTTAATCATCAAAATCGCGGTAGATACATCATTGACAGCCCACAAAGTGCTAATTATATTCGTCGCCCCGGCATATAAAAAACCGCTAGGCAATCCGATATACTCATCAGTAGTATCTCCAATATCCGTTAACCCAGTTTCGCAGGCGGAAAGCGTCACTAAACTGCACTTACTCAGCGGCAAATCAAAGATTTCTTCCAGCGTCAAGTCTGAGATGTCCTCCGAGTTAACGTTATCGGTGGCACTCTTCGCCCCAGCTAAGATTAAAGCTGATTTTCGAGGATTCTTAAAGTTGAAACGACCATGACAAGCAAAGTGGGCGATGTATGGATTTTGCAAACCTTTAATTTGTTGCTGCAATGTTGCTTTAGTTGCCTTTTCCCGAATCAAAACTTCTGAATAATTAAAGGATTTAGTAATTGCCTCAACTTCGATATCAGCAAAGGGTAAATTGTCTTTCTGGTTTTGATTGGGGTTTTGAATGGCAAACAATCTTGTGGGTGATGACTCTTCACCTGTCGGATTTACTCGCTGAGATAATTGTAATAGCTGACAACTGGGAGTGTATCTCACGCCACCGGGGAAAAGTTCGAGGAGACTTCCAGTTTCTGTGGCATTTTGCCTTAGTCTGCGACTGGTTAATGCGTGAAGTGGTAACAAGTGCAAATATCGGAACGGAACTAATATCAACCGCTGGCAGTTTTCTGGGAGGCGAGAAATTATTTCATCAATGTGCAAGATTTTAGCTAATATTTCCAGGCGGGTTTCTAGCTGATTTTTCCAGTTGTCAGGTTGATTGATGTAGTCACCGATATACTCGCTTGCACAATCTCCTAATGCTTCCAAGTCTGCATCGGAAGATTGCCAGACATCGGGTTGGGTGGAGTCGCGGGTAATAATAAAAACTTTAAAGCCGTTAATGGTAATATACCACTCCAAAATTGCCTCATCTTCACCTAACAGACTGCGAATTTCTTCAAAATTAATTCGCTGTACATTTCTCGGGAGGTTGCGGGCTTTGTGAAACAATTCTACTAGGTTTCTGGTTTTGCTCCGTTCGATGTATTCTAGGGCGGTGGTGTTGTTTTCCATTGCCAAGCAAACTTCTACCATTAGGTGATAAATTCTATTGTATTCTTCAGCTAATCTCTGTCTGTCTGCTTCGCCACCGATAATTATTTCACTGCGTATTGATTCGACTGTTTCAATTGCGGTGGCAAAGGTATTGTAAGCTTCTGGGAGTTGGGAATTATCGCGATAGGTTAGTCCGAGATTATATAAGTTTTTAGCATTATCTATCGGAAATGCCTCGCGGGTGTGAACGGACAATGATGTCAAAAAAGCAGCGATCGCCAGTTCCAGATTCTGAGATTTTTCCCCTCTGATTCTGTTGCTGTAGGCAATCGCCAAATTATTTTGAGTTATTGCCCAAGCTTGAGGAAATGTGTTGCAGGTATAAACTTCCAACGCTTTCTCAAAAGCGGCGATCGCCAGTTCCAGATTCTGAGCTTTTTCCCCTCTGATTCTGCTGCTGTAGGCAAGCCCCAAATTATTTTGACACCTTGCCCAATCTATCGGAAATGCGTCGCAGGTATAAACTTCCAACGCTTTCTCAAAAGCGCAGATCGCCAGTTCCAGATTATCAGCTTTTTCGCCTCTGATTCTGTCGCGGTAGGCATTCCCCAAATTATTTTTAGTCATTGCCCAATCTATCGGAAATGCGTCGCGAGTGCGGATTTCCAATGATGCCCAAAAAGCGGCGATCGCCAGTTCCAAATTCTGGGATTGTTCCTCTCTGATTCTCTGGTGGTAGGCAGTCCCCAAATTATTTTGAGTTATTGCCCAATCTTCAGGATATGTTTCGCGGGTGTAAACGGACAATGATGCCTCATAAGCGGCGATCGCTATTTCTAGATTATCCGCCCTTTCGCCTCTGATTCTGTTGTTGTAAGCAATCGCCAAATTATTTTGAGTTATTGCCCAATTTTTAGGATATTCTTGACGGGTAAAAACAGTAAGGGCAACTTCATAACCTGTAATGGCTATTTCCAAATTACTCGCCCTACTACCTAAATGAAAGTCCCGGATTGCATTACAAAAATTGCCAATAACTTCTATTATAGAAATGCGGATGTCTTGGCTATCTAAGTTTGGCAAACTTTCCCTCACCCTATTTCGCAACACCACAGCCAAATTATCATTAACTAAGTTGATATTATCCCGCAGTAGGGCATAAATTACATTAGTATCGCCCTTGCTGTCTGCTGTTGCCTGCAACACTTCCATTAGGAATTTGCGGTAAGTGGCGGGTGATGATTTCTCTACCACTGTAGTTTAGACTAACCAAAGATGAGAACGGTGGCAAAAGAAGAACTAGAGCCACCGCGCTGGGAGAGAATGAGGGTGAAAAAGAAAACCTATCCACTCCTTAAATGAACAGTGAACGATTAAAG